>JAEEKN010000034.1 GCA_016282435.1 Lachnospiraceae bacterium
ATGAAAAAGTCACAAAAACAAGTGAATATATGCTTGTACTGGTAACTTCTTCGGTTCCTTTTCCCGGAAAAAACAATTTTGTAAAAGCTATTAGAACCAAATTCCCGGAGATTTCCACCATAGTTCAGAATATAAACGATAAACGAACAAGTATGATCCTGGGCGACAGGAATATAGTATGTTACGGAAAAGGATTTATAGAAGATGAACTACTTGGGTTAACATTTAGAATATCACCAAACTCATTTTATCAGGTAAATCCTCATCAGACGTCAAAACTATATAAAAAAGCCATAGAGTATGCCGGAGATATCTCATCTAAAACTGTGATAGACACATACTGCGGCACCGGTACCATAGGAATGTGCATGGCAGAAAAAGCAAAAAATGTCATAGGTATCGAGCTGAATCCTTCGGCTGTAAGGGATGCCATATCAAATGCAAAAGCAAACAACATAAAAAACATTGAGTTTATCAAAGCTGATGCAACAAAGTGGATGCAGGAATATCAGGAAAAGATAAAAGAAGACGCGGATAGTTATGTTTTGGTGATGGATCCTCCCAGAAGCGGATCCACTGAAGAATTTATAACTGCGGCTTCGAACGCAGGCATAAAAAATATAGTATATGTATCGTGCAATCCGGAGACTCTGTCCAGGGATTTAAAATCATTTATCAAGAAAAAATATTCCGTAGTTGAGATTACACCGGTAGATATGTTTCCATGGACTGAACATGTTGAAGTCGTGAGTCTTTTAGAACGGATGAGTGAACAATAACTGAATTCCAGCATCAAGCTATCTCTAAATATGGACAAATATTATTATATTATAGAGAAGCGAGTTAAGTAAAGAGGCAACTGTTTCCAAAATGGAAATAGTTCAACTTGAAGGATCACGTAAGGTAAGAAGAACACCAGATTTTTACAACCTCGATGCGATCATTTCTGTGGGTTACAGAGTAAATTTCAAGAAGAATTGAAGGAGATTTTTAATTTGAAGGGTCTGGATCTGTCAAGAAAATATTTTGAGGAGTTTGGACGTTCCATGCTGGAAGAGAAGTTCCATGATATCCTGCCATTTTTAGCAGTGGGTCTGTCAGGTAGTGGGTCAGAGTGCTTTGGGTATGATGATGAAGTGTCTAGGGATCATGACTTTGAACCCGGATTCTGCATATTTATTCCTGACGAAGAGGTTTCAGATCCTAAAAACACAGATATCTTAATAGATACAAAGGAAGAGTTTAGACTTCAGCGTGAATATGATAAGCTGCCTTCGGAGTATATGGGAATTAATAAGCCCAAAATGAAACCGGTAGGCGGTAATCGTAAGGGAGTCATCCGCATAGGTGATTTCCTTAGTAAAAGATGTGGAAATCCCAAAGGTGAACTAAATGTGTATGAATGGTTGTCAGTTCCGGAATATGCACTTGCAGAGGCTGTTAACGGTGAGATTTTCTTTGATAACTATGGGCTGATAACTTCTATTAGGGAAAAACTTAAGTACTTTCCTGATGATATCAGATTAAAGAAACTGTCGGAGCATTTGCTTATGATGGCACAGGCAGGTCAATATAACTATAACAGGTGTGTGGAACGGGGAGATAATGCGGCTGCACAGATGTCTATATATAAGTTTGTTGAGTCCTCCTTGCATGTTATTTTCCTGCTGAACAGAAAGTACATGCCATACTATAAATGGTCATTCAAGGCTCTGAAGGATCTGCCGAGACTTGGTAATCTCTATGATTCACTGGAATATCTTATATCTTCAGATAATGAAGGTAAACACGCTCTCACCAAATCGAACATGATAGAAGATATTGCAGCACTTATAATAAAAGAACTAAAGACAGAAGGCTTAACAGACTCGGTATGCAATGATTTGGAAAAGCATGCCTACTCAGTTAATGATCATATCAAAGATGTTACACTTAGGAATATGAATATCTGATTTGGAGTTTACATTGGAAATACAGAGAATATTACAGAAATTTGACCGTCTCATGGAAGACAAAGACTTCAATGAGGCCGAAACCCTTTTAGAGTATTGGATAACAGAATGCGAACAAGCCGGAGACAAGCGGAACAGGTTTACTTTGCTCAATGAACTGGTGGGTTTTTACCGTATGACAGGTGAAAGACCGCAAGGTATGAAAACATGTGAAATATTAATGAATACTGTTAGTGATATGGACCTGGAAGGTAAAGTGAGTGGAGCTACTGCTTATATAAATATTGCAACTGCATATAAGAGTTTTGGATATGCAGATAAAGCACTGCCACTTTATGAAAATGCTTTGGAAATATATGAACGTGAATTGGAGCAGTCAGATTCGAGACTTCCGGCTCTCTATAATAACATGGCTCTAACACTGGAAGCTTTAGACTATTATGATAATGCTGAAAGATATTTCAAAAAAGCACTAGCACTTTTAATCACACAAGCACATACAGAGAATGAACAAGCCATAACATATCTGAACATGGCTGATCTGGCTGTATTGAAGTTGGGTATTGAAGAATCTGAAACTATGGTTGAAGAATATGTTAAAAAGGCATATGAGTTGCTTGAAAAAAGCTATTCTGAAGAAAACTCTGATTTTAAGATGACTGCAGAAAAGTGCATACCTGTTATAAGAAATTATGGGTATTTTGTATTCGCAAACGAATTACAGAAATTCCTATAATCAGCCAACTCTGGCTCAAAAATATCTGACTTGGCTGATTATAACATAAAAATTAGCTATAAACAGCCAACTCCGGCTTAAAAAGTGCTAAGTTGGCTGTTTATAACACGAAATCAGCCTATAAACAGCCAACTCTGATTTTAATTCAAATTTGGTTGATCAGAAAAAGGATAAAGTTCACAAAGAGGTATTAGATTACATGTCAAATATTAAAAAAAATGTTTTCCTGACTTTATTTATAGTTATATCGCTGATAGTTCCATCGTTTAGAATACAGGGAGCTACGAATAAACCTTATATCACTTGCAAAGAAAAGATATGTGAAATAGGTGACAAGTTCTATGTTAAACTAAAGGGTGTGGGTACAGAAAGCTATGTGATAGCTGATGAAACTGTAGCGGTCGTAAATGAAAAAGGGAAAGTAAAGACAAAACGTGCAGGAAAGACGAAGCTTACGATTACCGGAGAAAACGGGAAGAAATATACATGTAAGATAAAAGTGTATGACACTAACAGGTGCAAGGATGCAGTGACTGTAAAGAGCAAGAGCAGTAAGAAATCAGCGTCTATAAAAAGTACGGATGTACCTGAAGAAAACTTCCATGTTGAAAGAGCAACACTGGTTAACTTTTCCAATATACTGTATACCAAAGGAACTCCGGATGGTCTGGTGTATTTAAGGAATTCAAAGATCACAGATAAACTTACATACAAGGACAGTGACTGCAGGCTTCAGAAAGAAGTTATAAAGCCTCTCTCGCAGATGCTCGAAGATGCATATGCTGCAGGGAAGTTCAAATACACCATAATAGGCGGTGGCGGATACAGGGAATTTGCTACTCAGGAAAGATACTGGACGCGTCGCCAGAATATGTACCCCGGATATGCTGACGATCCATACAATAACGGTGGAGTCATATGTGTTCCGCCTGTATGCAGCGAGCATCGTACAGGATTTGCCATAGATTTTGATGCTACGAAGGAAGGATTTAAGTGGCTCAAAGAAAACTGTTATAAATACGGTTTTATACACAGATATGAAGGTGACAAAACGACTTACACAGGTGTGATGGATGAGGATGAGCACTACACTTATGTTGGCAAGGACATTGCCGCTACATGTTACCTAGAACATCTGTGTCTGGAAGAATACTATGAGAAATATGTGAATGTAAAATAATATAACAAAACAGAAGATATCCCCCATCTCTAAGCGTAGCGAAGGTGGGGGATATCTTCGTTTCAGGCGGGGTTCAAGCCCCGACTGAAATGAGATGCGGAGCATCGTTTTGTTACCGAGGAAACGCTGAAGGCGTTTTCGAGGTGACTTTGACGATGCCTTCATCGATTTGTAACTCAAAAAACGATGAAGGCATTTTTGAAGTAATATTGAGGATGATAGAAGAGAGGTAAGGAAAAAATTACTTATCCAGGAACCAGTCACTACTTTGCTCTAACTGCTCCTCGTAATTCTCTTTTCCGAGTTCTTCGCAGAGAGTCTTGGTCCCGGAGAACAGGTCTGTTCCGAGAGCCAGGCGGTCTCCCTTGATCTCTACACCTATGGCCGACAGAGCGGTAGGAAACATGTCAAGTGAAGAGAATACACGGTTCTTGGTATTCGAAGGATTCTTGGCAGAATTTATAAAGCAGTTAAAGGTGGTTCTCGTATAGTCCGTATCGATATCAACTTTAGCTGTTTTTTGGTTTCCCAGATGATCGCCGACCAGTATGATAGTGGTATTTTCATAAAATGGCTGTTGTTTTATCCATTCGACAAGTTCGAGTACGGATCTGGTGGAACATTCTACTGATGCCAGATAATCGTTACCGATGCTGCTGTCACAATTATCACATCTGTGACCAGTTTCAAATGTATGAGTATCCATAGTATACATGGTTACAAAGAATGGTTTATCATCCTTTGATACTTCTGTTATGAGTTCTTTTGTTATATCGACCAGTTTCTGATCTTCGATTCCCCATTTCCAGATATAGTCGGCCTTTTCATCGGAATATCCCTGATCTGCGAGAGATATCCTGTCATAGACCTTACTGTCATCATATCTTCCGACATACTTATCATACATGGAGAATTCACCGTTAGAGCCTTCGATGTATACCTGATTGTACCCGTTATCATGGAGTATATCTTCGAGTCTGGTGATAGAAGGGAACTCCTTGGGGCCGGTCAGAGGGAATATCTTTGTATTCATAGCAATTCCTGAGGTCTGTGCTACGGTAGACCCCATGGTATGTGATATAGCAGGAACAAATGCGGATGCACCACCGATTTTTTCTGTGTTTGAAAAATTAATGGTGTCCTCATTGTTTAATAGTCCGGTGAGTGAAGAAATATAGTTTTTGTCCATATCTCCACCGAGATCTTTGGATGCATAAGTGGTTTCCATAGATTCCAGGAAGATATAGATCAGATTACGCTTTTTTTCAGGAAATTCCAGAAGATCTTCCTCAGGCTTTACGTAATAATCATCATATAGGCTCGAAGTTACATTTTTAGCACCCAGATAATGTACAAAATTGGTCTGGCGTGAGAATAGTGCAACACTTCCGAGAAGTATGAAAGCTGAAAGGATTATATGAACAGCACGTTTTCTCATGTTTAACATGAGCGTGTAGTTATTTTCGTTTTTAATATCGATAACTTCTATTTTATCATTTCGGAAACACTTTATCATATGATAACAGATGTATCCCGTAACTGACAGAAAGAATACCGTAAGAGCAAATCCGGACAGTAAGTCTTCTATAGCCAGTCCTCCTGCAGCAAAAGTGACAGTGAAGAGAATGGCCTCGAATTCCATATTGGAATATACGTTGTACAGGAACATGGTAACTGTAAATATAAATACTGCGATAGCTACCATGAGCATACATATGGAAACTACCCACCATATGCCTTTGCTTTTGTTCTTTTCCTTATTTGTAACTTTCTGTGGGGTATACATTACTGCAAATGCATATATGAGGCGTGAAAAGAAGTTTTCTTTTGAAACGATTTTTTCTGCCAGAACTTCGATATAATACATAAGAACTCTTAATGCAATGGTTCCCAAAATCCATATGGCTATCCATATAGGAAAGAATCTGCTAAAGAAGTTCTCGGAGTAGATATTTTTGATATTATGATCGAAAAATATGTCAGTTGATAAAACCAGTATAAAGGGTGTACCGATATAGTACACCCTTTTGATATTTAAGAATACAAGTCTCCTGGGATTCCGCATGGATGCGAAGAACAGGAAAAGTGCAATAAGTGCCGGCAGAAACAAAACAATCCATTCCAAAACGGAGAGTGATTTTGCATCTAGAGGCAACCCTAAAACCGTAATACCGGATATAACAAAAGCAGCTATCACTGAAAATATAAAGTGTCCTTTAGTGATACTCTGTATTTCTTTAATCTTACTTTTGAAAAATGATAACGCTTTCATTATAAATAATCCTTAACCTACTTAAAATTCTTAAAACTTTATTTACAATCGATATTGATTATAACTTTATATGGCTGTTTAACAGCTGTCTTGCCCCCATGGGGATGTCTTAGGGAATAATTTATTCCTTAGTGTGTAATTTACTTGCTCTGTCCATAATACGCATTTGCACCATGTTTTCTGAAGTAGTGCTTGTCAAGAAGGCTCTGAGGTACAGGGCTTATGGTACAGCCGGAGAGTGAGAGGTTGTGCCAAGCCATGAAAGCTACTTCTTCGAGAACTATAGCATTCTCTACAGCCTTTGCAGCATTTTTGCCCCATGCAAAAGGTCCGTGTGATTTTAAGAGTACTGCAGGTATATCCATGGGCTTGATACTGCGTGCCTTGAAGGTCTCGATGATAAGCTTGCCGGTATTTCCTTCATAGTCCTCATCTATCTCTTCCTGGGACAGACATCTGGCACAGGGAACAGCACCGTAGAAATAGTCGGCATGTGTGGTTCCGAGAGCGGGAATATCCAGGCCCTGCTGAGCCATAACAGTAGCCCATCTCGAATGTGTATGAACGATACCGCCAAGGTCTTTGTACTCTCTGTAAAGAGCAAGATGGGTAGGTGTATCGGAAGAGGGACGAAGATCGCCTTCAACCTTATTACCGTCGAGATCGAGTACTACCATATCATCTGCAGTCATAGTCTCGTAAGATACACCAGAAGGTTTGATAACTACAAGTCCTTTTTCTCTGTCAATACCTGATACATTACCCCAGGTAAGTGTTACGAGATTGTGCTTGGGAAGCTGAAGATTAGCTTCGAGTACTTCTTTTTTTAATGCTTCTAACATATGAAACAACCTTTTCCGTATAAACGGAACCCTTTCTTAGATTTGTAAAACGTTTTTCTTTGGAATTTTATAAAATTATAACATATTTATTTGCATAAATCTACATTTTTTTATAGACAAATTCAAAAAATAGTGGTATAATTTCAAAAATATATTTAATAAACTTAAAATATACTTAAAGAAAGGAAGTACAAAACTATGAAAGCTAGTTTAAAAGGGGCGATTATTACCATCTCATCAGCGCTGACGATAGCGTTGATAACCTGTATCATCTACTTTACAGCACAACTGGTTTCGACCTCCAATAAGTATCAGGAAACATATTACGATGTATTATATGAAGCAAGTTCCGCTCTGATCAATGCGGACCGTGACCTGTATCAG
>JAEEKN010000329.1 GCA_016282435.1 Lachnospiraceae bacterium
GTTTCGGATAGGTGGTTAGCTTTGTTCCATCCCCCATCAGGAAAACCGCAAGCATGCCAAGTATTCCATGCAAGCATACCGATATCATAACAGGGATTGATGTAACTATTTTCAATGTCGCATTATAGTAAAATGTCAAATAGCAATACGTATTGTACCCGATATGTACAAGTATAAAAAGTATTGTCAGTAATGATATTACGGCGTTTATTTTCTTTAGCTTCAATTTAAATCTCTCCCAACATCTGTGCAGGATTATCTGCTGCCTTTACATTTCCGAAAGCCTTTGTAATAATTCCATTCTCATCTATAAGATATGTGGTTCTGACCACACCCATAGTAACCTTCCCGTAGTTCTTCTTTTCCTGCCATACCCCATAAGCTTCAATAACTTTTCTTTCAGTATCAGAAAGCAAAGTAAACGGTAACCCGTAGTTCTCTTCAAACTTCTTATGTGATGCCACTGAATCCTTGCTAACTCCAAGTATCACCGCACCCTTTTCCCTAAACTGCGGCATAAGTTCTGCGAAATTACATGCCTGCTTTGTACACCCCGCAGTGTTATCCTTTGGATAGAAGTACAGGATTACTTTCTTCCCCCTATAATCAGATAAACTGTGCATTTCTCCATTCTGATCCGGCAGTGTAAACTCCGGTGCTTTTGTTCCGATTTCTAACATAGTGTTGTCCTCCATCAATATTTCTTTTATACCTTTACAGCAAAAAACTCACATTTTCATAAATCTCATTAAAATCTACTTTACACTTTCCATCCCAGATGCCTACAGGAATTTTGTCCTTGAATGTATACTCGATGGGATCCAAGGTTCCGCTTTTCTTATCGAAATTATACACCAATACTACCTGTTTTTCAGGCATAACCACCCAGTACTCCCGAACTCCTGCCTCCTTATACTTCCTGTGTTTAATGACTATGTCAGTATACCAGTTTGATTCAGAAAGAATCTCTATAACAAGATCCGGAGCTCCAACTATCCTCGCCTTTGTAATCTTATTTCTGTCACAGACCACCATAACATCGGGCTGAACCATAGTTTTATCATCCCTGTCAAGCTGAACATCTGTCGGTGCTACAAACGGAACGCATTTGCCATTATTTGTTTTTACGAATATCTCAAATTCCGTGTTGATGAGTGAACTTATCTTCTGGTGAATAGTAGTTGGTGCCGCCATATCATAAAACCGACCATCAATTAGTTCTACCCGTGTTCCCTCCGGAAGATTCATATAGTCACCCACCGTTTTCTCAGATTGGTCTACAGCAAGAGCACTGGTTCCACTGTTATATTCAGTTTCACTCTCCCTGACCATACCGATTTCCGCGTTCTCCTCATCTTCCTCTTGGCCTAAATATATATCTCCATTACTATTGAGATATTCATTAAAAGCTTTATTCAGCGCCTCTAAAGTTTCTCTTCTCGGCGTCGGTGTGGTTTTGCTGAACACCTTCTGCACTGTGCTGACAGGGACCCCGGATTTTTCCGAAATATAATCATATGAAAGACCATACTGCTTTTTCTTAATTATCATATCATCTATAGTCATAACATATAACCCTCCGTTCATTTATGTATATATTATACACCATAATATTTTACAAGTCAATTTGTTTTTCCATTAATATACCATTTCTTTTCCATATATGTGTCTAAAAAATTCTTCTATTATGGCATACGTTTATCACACAAAAAAAACGGTTCTGCAGTTGTTTTCAACCACAGAACCGTCCGTCTGAACTAAGTGCTCTCTTTTCCCGACTTATAAATTCAGGTTCACCGTTTTGTATTTTTTCTTCAACAAGCCTTCTTATTCGGGTACACCAAGCTTCAGTTTTCATAATATCCGAACAATATTTCTTTTGTATCAGTTCTCCTTCTTTAAGTGCTGCCTCATACTGCTCTTTGTTAATATCGCCCGTAGCATATGCTTCCTCAAGCTCATCCATATCCGATACGGAAATTTCACCCTCCGGGAAAAAGATAATATCCAGATATTTATCAATGTATACCAGCATGCCATCGTCATCATATTCCGTGTTTTCGATTACATCCACATACCATACCGATGGCTGGTACTTTTTATCTGATGTTACAGGATAATTCCTTCGCTCACTGTCATGAGTTCCTTCAGGATAATACTTTGCGGTAATAATATGCTTTGTATTATCCGGTATCAGCTCAAGCCAAGACATTCCGGCTCCTGTCACTTGCACTCTCCCTGCTTTAGGAGTCTCCCAATAATTATTTTCTCCATCGGTCAGTTTTATCAAACATGCCATTCCATGAAAATCCTCGGTATCTATCCGCATTTGGTAATACGGATAATACATAAATCCCCATGCGTCACGGTTTAAACGCTTTCTTTTCATCAATTTGCAATCCTTTCATTAACTTTTTACCCACACACTCAGTTTGACTCAATCATAAACTATTCTTTTGATCTATATCCTCTGTCTGTTTATTTCATATAGACACACAGTTGTAGCACAGGCCACATTCAAAGAATCAATGCCCTCATTCATAGGAATAATAATTTTTTCATCAGCATTTTCAGTATAAAAATGTGACAGCCCATCTGTTTCATTGCCGACCAAAAGAAGCACCGGCATATCCAATTTGCTTTTATATATCGACTCATCGGCCTGTAATGATGTCGCAACTACTTTTAGTCCATCATGCTTCTTCCTCAGTTTTTCAAGGATTGCCAGATAATTATCATTCGATTCTATAAACTCAATCGGTAACTTAAAAAAAGATCCCATCGAAGCAGTAATAACTGCCGGGTCATATATATCCACCCCATGTCCTGAATAAAATATCTTAGCCACATTAAACGCATCACAGCTTCGAATGATTGTTCCTAGGTTCCCCTTCTTTGACGGTCTGTCAAGAAGAACAAAAATCGGATTGTCATCATTTTTATATTCCGGGCATGGCCGCATTCGTACCAATGCCACAATTTCACAAGTTTCCGTTTTACCGCAGAGATTTTTCATCAGCTGATCGGACAATACATAGTTGAAATCAGCCTTTTTAATCACTCCCTTAGCCCACTGTGAAAGCTCCGTTAATTCTGAATAAATGAAGGCTTCAATTTCCCAATTATTTGCAAGAGCATCTTTTATATTCTGTATCCCTTCTACATAAAACATTTTCAGCTTGCTGCGTTTATTTCGGTTATCCCTAAGAGCAACAATCTGCTGATAAGTAGAATTGTCTTTCCCAATATTTATTATTCTCATTATCTCTCCATATCATCCTATCACCGAGGAATTTCTCTGATCGATCTATCTTCCCTTAATCTCTATCCTGTCAAGAATTCCCTGAACCCCAACATCCTTATGAGTTAGATACATTCTTGTAACATCCTCAATAAAAGTACTGTCGGCTCCGGTTTTCTTTTGGATTCTTTCAAGACTTATTCCTTTATCTATATATCCCATAATTGTCATGACCAACGCATATGTGTCACTTTGAGCGTGCTTAACACTATCAGCACTTTTTTGCTCTGATTTCAATGATGATCCGCTTATTTCTGCCTTCCTTGCATGACCATAATAAACGATTTGGGGCCTTCTTGTCAAAAGTTTTTCCCAGCTTTCTTCAATCGCTGTCCCTTTATGGAGTTCTAATTCATATAAGGGATTCAGGTCACCTACAAAAATTGTGCCATCATCAAGACATAGCGAAACGCTGTCCTCGCTGTGTCCCGGAGTATGTATTATCTCACCGTCAATTCCGATTTCTTTGAGAAATTTTCGGCTTTCCGAATGCTTTACAATTATGATTTTGGTATCAATTATCGGTTTATAGTTGTATTTTGCTTCTTTAGCAAATATCATATCTGCCGAATGTATGAATTCTTTTTGAGTTTCCATAACTATAATCCGGGGGCCAAGTTCCGCTATTTCCTGGACTATCCCCATATGATCCGGATGGAAATGCGAAATCATTATATAATCAATACTCTGAAGCGTGATTCCCAGATTTCCGATAAATCGGCAAAAGGCAGGAAATGTTCCTGCCCAGCCAGTATCAAATAAAAGCTTTCCTTTGGGTCCTTCTATAAGATAAGTATTGGTATTTGAATAATTTATCTCATATACCTTCATGCTCTTCTCCTGATCAATCCTATATACGGTTCTGTGACTGATTTTCAATCAGGGATAAAACTTCAGCTAATGTAGGCGGATTCAGCGGCAACGGAAATCTTGATATTGCTATAGCCGAACACGCACTTGCGA
>JAEEKN010000330.1 GCA_016282435.1 Lachnospiraceae bacterium
TATCAAGTATAACGTTTCTTCCATTAGGTCCTAATGTAACCTTAACTGTAACTGCAAGTTTATTTACGCCTGCACACAGAGAAGTTCTTGCTTCTGTGCCGTTCTTAATCTCTTTTGCCATTTTTGTACATCTCCTTTTTATTCTATATTTCTTACTCAACTACTGCGATAACATCGTTCTGCTTTACGATTATATACTCTTCGCCGTCAAGCTTAACTTCTGTTCCTGCGTATTTGGAGTAGATAACCTTCTCTCCTACCTTAACCTGCATCTTTACTTCTTTACCATCAATAACTCCGCCGGGGCCTACAGCGATAACTTCAGCCTGCTGGGGCTTCTCCTGTGCCTTGGGAGTAAGTATGATACCTGACTTTGTAGTCTCTTCAGCTTCAAGCTGCTTTAATACGATTTTGTCACCTAAAGGTCTTAACTTCATGACTCGTGCCTCCTGATAAATTCATTTTCTATTTTGTTAGCACTCAAACTTTTTGAGTGCTAACCAACTAAATGATATAATACCACTATTTTTAAAAATTGCAAGTACTTTTTTTATTTTTTATCATTTTTTTATAATTTTTGCATAAAAAATGTCATCCCGAACGTAAGTGAAAGCTGATGTCTTTCGCTGACTCTCAGGATGACATACATTTCTAATATTTCTCAAAGCTGCAATTCTATGCTGTCCAGCTTCTTTATAGCCCTAATAAGCGCATCCTTGGAATTCTTCCAGTCCGCATCCTTGTTTCTGTAGTCAAATTTATCGGTATACCATTCTACATCATCACAGACACGCTTCATATTCTCAAGGAACAGCTTGTCGATCTTTGCTGTAAAATCCTTTAACGCATTGCCGCTCAAATGGGCATCGGCAGCATCGTAAAGCACCTGATAATGGTCCACGCAGAAACCTTTTGAAGAATCAAACTTGGTCCTGAATGCGGAATCCTTCTCATATAAATAGAATATGGTATCAATGTATCTTTCAAAAATGTTTTCTATACGGTTACATATATAACAGCTGTTCTTCACCTGACGCATATATGCCGAAACCGCTGAGCCCTCAGTATTCTTCTTGAAGAAGCCGCCGCCTGAGCTTCTACCCTTCTTCTGAGCCTTCTCTGTCTCCTTTATCAGGTTCTGCATATGGGTATGGAGCATAAGTCCGAGTCCCAGACGGTTCTGGTTACCATACATCATCTCCACATGTTTCGCACAGAACCCGACCTCATTTGTTTCCATACGGACATCATCCTCCATATATGAAGGTCCCATGGTAAACTCTATGGCGTTCTGCTGAAGTGAAGCATACATCGAACATACCGGACACTCCGTATCTTCATTAAACGCATCGTTGACCGGAATGGCATATAATTGTTCATCCATAATCTAAACGCTCCTAAACTTATTTACCGGCATTACGTATCTCCGCAATTGCCTCTTTGATTTTTCTGGCTTTATCCTTTATCCTCTCGCTCACAGCCCTGTTAATGAGGATTTTTTCAACATATCTCATGGATTCCTGGTAACTGCCGGTCTCATAGTTGAGTGCAGCTAAAAGGTATGTAAATGTTGATTCATCGAGGCCGCATATCGGGAAGCCCTCTTTAAGCAGTGCCTCTGCAAAGCCTTCGGCAGCCTTCTTCAGATACTCGTTTTCTTCATTGCTCAGCATATCCACCAGCATGTCACGGCTTTCTTCGTCCTCAGCTATGGACTCTGACTTGCCCCTCGTAAGCCATCCAAGCGTAAGACATATATATGCTCTCTCGCTGATCTTGCCTTTTTTGACGATGCTGTTCACGAGTGCCAGCTTACTTCTGGCTATGGCCTCATCGTATGAATATGTATCATTTTCATACTTTAATCCCGTAAAATTTATGCTGATCTTGTCCTTTATCAGTCTTGCCTGTCCCGGTGAAAGATGAGTAAACTCCTTGGTAAGAGCGGCATATCCGCAACGAGGGCATGCTGTAATATTATACTTTAATGAATCTACTTCCTCGTATCTGGGGCGCAGATCCATATCCTGCGAGATCATCCTGGCTTTGCCCAGACGGATGGTCTTCTCCTTGAAAGAATAACCACAGCAGGCACATTCAACACCTTTTTCATATACGAGATCTTTTTCTTCTGTTTTTTTCTCGACAGGCTTCTCGGGTTCTTTCTTCTCTACTTTCTTTTCCTTGTCATGAAAAAGATCAACTTCACTTAAACTCCCGAGTCCCATGGATTCGAGTCCGGAAAGTATATCTCCCATTTTTACTCTCCTTTACATAGTATTCTTGCCCAAGCAGGCTTTCTTCATCATTTATTCAAAATAAATATGATGGTCTATCACGATATAATCTTTTCCTTTTGATTCACATTTCTCTTTGGACGATTCTATCGAGCCGTTAAAATACATAAAACTGTCGGGTATGGCTTTCTCACCGTTCAAAGCTTTCTTTGCCGAAGATATGCAGTTCTTCATCTGTTTATACTGCCACTTGTCCTTATAATCAGACAGATTGTCATACAGCTCCATGGCCAGATCCAGACTGCTCGGATTACCTTTTATAGGCGAAAACTGAACTCCCCATTTATCATCATAGATAACTTCCCTGATGGTATTTACATGCTTCCAGTCGGTCTTGCTGTTCATCCTGTTGATGATGACATTCGCTACCGCTATCCTGGCCTGTTCGCTCATGCTTCCGGCCTCGCAGTAAATAATACCGCTGAGCAACCTCAGGTCATCCTCGGAATAATCTATGGGATCTCCGTCTTCGTATGTTTTTTCTTCTTTCTTTTCAGTATCTCCCGTATCGGGCTTCCTGCTTTTAAACTTGTAATACTTGTCTACATCCTTTATTTTCGCAGCCACCTTGTCTATCGACGAAACCGGAAGGCCGCTGTCCACGCTTTTGGAAGCCGCGCTCACTCCTTCGGCAGGCATTATATTACAAAACACAAGTACTGCCACCAGAAGAGTGGCAGCAAATATGCGCGTTTTATTTACAGCTTTCATAACACTTTACTCTAAACAAAATCAATGATGGAACAGTCTCATTCCTGTAAAGCACATAACCATTCCGTATTCATTACACTTATTGATCACGAGGTCATCTCTTACGGATCCGCCGGGCTCAGCGATGTAAGTTACACCGCTCTTCTTTGCACGGTCGATATTGTCGCTGAACGGGAAGAATGCATCGCTTCCTAGAGCAACACCCTTGATGGTATCAAGATATGCCTGCTTTTCTTCCTTGGTCAAAGGAGCCGGACGCTTGCTGAAGTACTGCTGCCAGTTGCTGTCAGCCACTACATCTTCACCCTCGCCTGTGATATACTGATCGATAACATTGTCCCTGTCAGGTCTTCCTATCGAATCAAGGAAAGGAAGCTCAAGGATTCTGTCCCACTGACGGAGATTCCAGTTGTCGGCCTTGTTGCCCGCAAGTCTGGTACAATGTACTCTGCTCTGCTGTCCTGCGCCTACGCCGATAGCCTGTCCGTCTGCTGCGAAGCATACTGAATTCGACTGTGTATACTTTAATGTGATAAGGCTGATGATAAGGTTTGTACGTGCTTCATCTGTCAATTCCTTGTTTTCCGTAACTATGTTGTTGAGCAGTTCATTATCAATCTTAAAATTGTTTCTGCCCTGTTCGAATGTGATGCCGAATACCTGCTTCTTCTCCTGAACTTCAGGTATGTAGTTCGGATCGATCTTTATAACATTGTAGCTGCCCTTACGCTTTGACTTTAAGAGTTCCAGAGCCTCATCGGTATATCCGGGTGCTATGATACCGTCAGATACTTCACGCTTGATGATCTTTGCGGTAGTAACGTCACATACATCTGAAAGAGCGATAAAATCTCCGAATGAAGACATTCTGTCTGTTCCTCTGGCTCTCGCATATGCACATGCAAGGGGTGAATCATCCAGACCTTCGATGTCATCTACGAAAACAGCCTTCTTTAACTTGTCGCTCAGCTTATTGCCTACTGCTGCCGAAGTGGGTGATACATGCTTAAAAGATGTAGCACAGCACTTGCCTGTAGCTTCCTTAAGTTCTTTAACAAGCTGCCATGAATTGAAAGCATCCAAGAAATTGATATAACCGGGACGTCCGTTCAGTATCTCGATAGGAAGCTCCGAGCCGTTCTCCATATAGATTTCTGCAGGCTTCTGGTTGGGATTGCAGCCGTATTTTAATTCAAATCTAGTCATCTTCTTATAATCTCCTCTTCATACATTGTCTATTTCACTTTTCACTTCTTTCAGAATGACAGGTATACTTACCATTACTGGTTTTTATTTATAATACGTGTTTCCTTCTGACCCGAAGCGAGATCGATATATGCCACATAAAGTGATACCTTGTTATCTGCGTCAAGTCCGTTCCAGATGGTGTTGGTGTACTCATCTATATCATTGGGAACAAATACTCTTTCGGGTTCACCTGTAAATGTAGGTATAGGATTGCCGTCATGGTTGTATGTATGGATGAAGTGTCCGAGGCCTGCAAGCGCACTGTAGTTAAATGTGTATCTGTTGCATGCGGAACCTTCAGCATCAGCGCTCTTTAAGATGCTCATCTTATAGGTAAAATCATTTGCCTTAAGGAAGCTCAGCATAGCACTGATACGAGGAGTAAAGTTAGGACCGTCGGGCTCAAACTCACGAGCAGAAAGCGCTACTTCAAAAGCGTAGCTCATATCAACAACCTGAATAGGGTTAAGAGCAAAAGTAGACTCCCACTTTTCTAAGACCTTATATACTGTATCTGTCTGGTCTCCGTTGGTAACTATCATATAATTCTTGAAATTACGTACGGGAGAATAGATAACGAGCGAAGGATCCTCCAGCTTTGAAGGGTCAAACGCCTTGATCATGATACCGTCAGGTGTCTCAATAAACACACGGTTTCTAGAATTTGTGCTTCTGCCCATGATAAAATAAGCAGTCACCGCCTTCTTGCCATCCTCGCTCTTACCAACTATAATGCCTCGTCCAACATATGAATTTCCTTTTACCAGTTCATCAAACTTCTGAACATCGTAAATACCCATGATTACTTCCTTTCCGCAGATCACTGTTCCGGAATCCGTATCCGGCTGTGCCGTTTCGATCCCCGTTCTCCGCTAAAGCACTATTTATTTACATTATTACTGTTGATTATATCAAAATAACCTAAAATAAGCAAGAACTTTTTTGACCGTCGGAAACCGGCAAAGCATAGCCTGTTACCTTCAGGCAGCTTTACTGTTCATATATAGGTTTACGGATCCTCTGTCTTGTTATCTCCACAAGTCCCAGAGGTGTCATGTCTATCAGCCTGGTCGTGATATGATCCTTTGCTATCTCTTCTCTAAGCTTTGTAAGCAGCTGTTTCCTGTGTTCTTCCTTCTTCATATCTATAAAGTCCACTATGATAATGCCCGAGAGGTTCCGAAGCCGCATCTGCGCCGCTATCTCTTCTGCTGCCTCACAGTTTACTTTGAAAAATGTCTCTTCAGTGTTCTGCTTCCCGGTTATGGCCTTACCGGTATTTACATCAATGGATACCAGTGCTTCTGTCGGCTGTATGACAAGATACGCTCCGGAATCCAGCCAAACCTTGTCCTGAAGAGCTTTTTGGAGTTTACTTTCGAGCCCGTACAAAACTGACAGGGATAAGTTACTGTCATCATAAAATTCCAGTTTTTCCTGTTCTTCTTTTGGCTGCAACATCAGATATTCCTTTATGCTGTCATATATATCTTTGTCGTCGGTTTTTATGTTATCGATCTCATACGAATATCCGTCCCTTATCTCCCATATAAACGAAGGCGGAGCCGAATATACCTTTGAATAGCATGTCCCATGCACTTTTTGTGTTACAAGACTTTCGTATTTTTCCTTGAGGTCCGAAGCTTCTTTCAGCACATCTTTTTCATCTGCTCCCGCAGCATTTGTCCTCACGATAAATCCGTAGTCCTTTCCCAGCAGAGGTTTTACCAGTTCTTTTAACCCTTTGCGCTCATCTTCATCACTTATCTTACCCGATACACCCACCGTAGGCTTTCCCTTCGTGAGTACCACATACCTTCCCGTAAGGTTCAGATTTACCGAAGCCAGGGGAGCTTTACTTTTTGCGGTGTCCTTTGCTATCTGCACCAGTATTTCATCACCTATCTTTATCGGTTTTCCTTCTTTTCCGTCGCAGAAGACAGGATTTTCATTTTCTGAGAGAGGCAGATAACAAATCTTCTTGTCAGCAATCTCCACAAATGCTCCGTTTATGTTTTTTACGATATTCTGAACCTTTCCGATATAAATATCTCCAACCTTGACCTTTTTTTCTTCCGATTCCAGGCCTATGGTAACCAGTTCCCTCTCATGAAAAAGAGCTGTAATAATCTTATTTTCACTTCGCACTATAACTATGCTGTTTCCCATTTCTCATCTCCCGATTGTTCACAAGAGTAATCTCTTTTGTTAACCTTTCCCGAATGCTGACATCACAGTCCCTGCGTCCGGATAACATCCGAATACATCTGTGCTCTGTGAATCTGGAAGGCCAGCTCCTCATACTCCAGACCGCAAAACTCCAAAAAAGCTTCAAGTACAAGCTCGGGCTTGATGTTTACCGCACTGCCCGCAGATAGGCGGAAGAAAAATCTGATTCCCGGAGCGTAGATATCCGCATGTGCGATTCCGGTACACTTTATTCCACAGTCAAAATCACCCTTTTCGCCGGATATTATATCTGTACCCCCGCCATTTTGTTCATCCCCGTTCATAAATCCGGGCACCACGGTATTATCAGTTACAGCCGCTTCATAGATATACGGCTTGATATCCATATCCCTTTCGCCTGATTTTGATTTCTTGCTGACTACTATGCTGTCCCTCAACATAAATTCCTGCAGCTTTTTCTGAAGTTCTATTATATTACACCCGTTTACAATACATCCATCTAAGTCACGGGGATTTGCATCTGAATTATCTGAAGAATCTGTGAGGCCCGAATCTTTCTTAGCATGCAGGCAATAACCATCCTTTAAGGACATCACATAATCCGCACCGGCCACAAGTGACATGGCATTCTCAGGATGCTTTGTACCTTCCTGCCAGGGAATCTGCCTGATGGACACTATCTCAAAACCCTCAGTCAATGCTCCCCCAAGGATTTCTTTTACTCTATCGGCATTTAATTCGTTGCCATCAAAATCTTTATCCTCAGTCTCGATATCCATATATTCGCCGTCACTTGTAACACCTACTCCCAGTGGCTGAGCAAATACCATGAGCTGGTGAGGATTGAATCCCTGCGAATACTTTATCGGAAGCCCCGAACGGCGGACTGCCTTCTGGAAATACCTCATAACATCCAAGTGACCTATAAATTTTACTACGCCATATTTAGCAAAACGAATTCTGAAAATCATCTTTTTTTATCCTTTCGCAATACCAAATCAATTACTGCTTCCGTTGAACCACTATCTATTCCTGATATGCATCATTCTTTTCATAAATATTTCAATTAGCAGGGCGGTCGGTGCAGCTTCGTGGGATAAAACCCTAAAGCGTGCAGCGGATATGCTTCGGTTTCACACCCACCTAAGTGAGGCATAAAACGGTTATCCAAACCGTTTTATGAGCGTAGCCTAAGTGCGTCCGGCATCAGTCGGGCGCACGATTGCAAGCGTCCGAAACGATGGTGAGGTGTGGAGCCGTTAGCATATCCCTACTAAGCGATTCGGGTTTTAGACCACAAAGCTGCACCCGACCACCCGTATAGACAAGTAAAGACCTCACGTCTCTATACACACTCCGGTGGTCCAGGAATTGCAGCCGCAACCTCCGCAGCCCTCACGGCAGTTCTTCGTAGTCTGTCCCTTGCGAGCTTTCTCATACTCGCGCTTCATAAACGCCTTCGTCATACCGGTATCTATAAAATCCCACGGAAGAAGTTCATCCGTACTTCTCTCCCTCGTAGTATAGAAATCCATATCAATACCGGCACGTTCTATAGCGGCCTCCCATTTCTTCATATCAAAATAGTCGGTCCATGCATCGAACAGGCATCCGTCCCTGTATGCCTCATAAATGACTCTTCCGACCCTTCTGTCACCTCGGGCCAAAAGACCTTCCAAGATTGAAGTATTGCTGTCATGCCAGTTGTACTTTATGCTCTTATAATTGTGTTCCTGTTTTAGTGTGTCCATCAGAAGAGTCTTTCTCCTCAGGTATTCCTCGGGCGTGATCTGAGCTGCCCACTGGAAAGGAGTAAAAGGCTTCGGTACGAAATACGAGGTACTGATGGTTACCTGAACCTTGCCCCTTCTCTCGGACTTCGGAACGGTATCATAAAATGCCATGGCTATCTTATCTGCCAGATGCGGTATACCCTCTACATCCGAATCAAGTTCGAAGGGCTGTCCCAGCATAAAGTACAGCTTTACTTTGTCCCAACCTGCCTTAAACGCCTCGGATGCACCGGCGAGGATAGTTTCTTCATCAAGACCCTTGTTTATGATATCACGCATCCTCTGTGTACCGGCTTCTGGAGCAAACGTAATGCTGCTCTTCCTCACATCCTGAACCCTGCTCATGACATCGAGCGAAAAAGCATCTATTCGCAGAGACGGAAGTGAAATATTTATCCTTCTCTTACCCATTTCGTTTATCAGGAAATCCATAAGTTCCGCCAGTTTTGTATAATCACTGGAACTTAAGGAACAAAGAGTGATTTCCTCATATCCTGTGGAATTAATCATGGCCAGGGCATACTTTTTTAAGAATTCCAGGCTCCTCTCGCGAAGAGGCCTGTATATCATGCCCGCCTGACAGAAACGGCATCCCCTGATACATCCTCTCTGAATTTCCAGGGCAACTCTGTCCTGAACCGCCCTGATATAAGGTACTACCGGCTTTTCGGGATATACGGTATCGCTCATATCAGCCACCACCTGGCGTTTTATGGTAGCGGGAGCTCCTTCTTTTGGTGTAAAACTCTTCAGTGTTCCGTCTTCATTATATTCCACATCATAAAGTTCAGGAACATACAAACCTTCTATTTTGGAAGCAGCGACCAGAAATTCATGTCTTGACCGCCCTTCCTTCCTGTACGCTTTATAAGTATCCAGAAGCTGGTCGTATACCGTCTCACCTTCTCCTATATAGAAGATATCAAAAAAGTCTGCCAGAGGCTCCGGGTTATACGTGCACGGACCGCCGCCTATAACTATAGGGTCATCCCATGTACGTTCCTTCGCAAAAATCGGTATCTGTGAAAGTTCCAGTATCTGCAGAACATTCGTATAGCACATCTCATACTGGAGGGTAATGCCCAGGAAATCAAATTCATTTATGGGCTGCTGGCTTTCCAGTGCAAACAGAGGGATATTTTTCTCCCTCATCAGTTTATCCAGATCCGGCCATGGAGAATACACTCTCTCACAGAATGTATCGGGTCTTCTGTTAAACATCTCGTAAAGGATCTGTATTCCTATGTGAGACATGCCGACTTCATACACATCGGGGAAACACATGCAGAAGCGTATGTCCACCGTATCCGGGTCCTTCCAGATGGCATTTACTTCATGTCCTATGTAACGTGCGGATTTGTCCACACTCATCAGTATCTCGTCAGATAAAGCAAGTTTTCTCATATAATGTCCTTTTCCTAAATTTTTCGTCAAAGTCACCTCGAAAACGCCTTCAGCGTTTCCTCGGTAACAAAACGATGCTTCGCATCTCATTTCAGTCGTGGCTTGAACCCCGCCTGAAACGAAGATCTCCCCCA
>JAEEKN010000331.1 GCA_016282435.1 Lachnospiraceae bacterium
CGCTGTGATGAGCAGATCCTTGTTCAGCAATGAATACTGGTTGGCAAATACTTTGCAAAGACTCGTTACGGACAGTGTATGCTCCAGCAGGCCTCCGACAAAACCATGATGCACTGACTTTGCAGCCGAATGTTTCTTGAACTTGTTTATAAAATCCTTATCTTCTACAAAGAAACTTTCGAGAAGCTTCTTTAAGTGGGGCTGCTGTACCTCAGAGACATATTCCAGAAGCTTTTTGTACATCGTCTCTATGTCGAATCTTGAAAAAGGAAGATAATCCGACTGATCCACCTCTTCCTCACGGCATTTACGGATACGTCTGCATTTAAGCTGCAGGGTTCCCTGGAATACAGTGACTTCTCCTTCCACATATATGTAATCAAGGGCATCGAAATCATCTATTCCGCCGCTAGTCACATCCCACACCTTGGCGTCCAGCACTCCTGTTTTGTCCTGCAGGGTTATGGAGAGATAATTCTTTCCTGTTTTTGCCACCAGGCTCTGAACCTGTTTGCACAGATAGATATCGCGGGTAATATCGCCCTCTCTGAGTTCATTTATATACTTCATGACTGCTCCTTTTAACTGTTTTTCTTTACGGGTTTCACCGTTACGGTAAATCTGGGCTCACTGGTCTTTGAAACCCTGTATACTTCAAAATTGCACTCGTTATCTTCACCGGTCTGTACCAGAATCTCCGCAAACTCCTCAGCACTTCCTACTTTTACGCCGTTCACTGACAGGATAAAATCACCCTTACGGAGTCCGGCATCGGATGCAGGTGACGAAGCTTCCACTCCATTCACATATATTCCGTTCTCAAGACTATTCTCGCGAAGTACCCTTAAAGGTAAATCTCCGAATTTTAACCCAAAGTATAATCTGCTGTTTCCGTTACAAAGCATCTCGGCTATCTTTATCAGGTTATTTACCCTCATGCATTTGTTGACATTCGACCTTATCGTGGTACCCAGTTTTCTGGATATGATGCCGACTATTTTTCCGTCAAGATCCGTCACCACACCTTCACCGGTCTCGGAATGCTCTACATTGGTGGTAAAAATACTTATGACCGAATCCGTGATGTATTCCACATAGTCAGCACCTGTTATGGTACCGTATTCCAGAACATCACCGTTACCGTCCACTGTTCCTATAGCCATGATGGGCATTCCGGCGTAAACCTCATCCGAATTGCCTACTTCCACCAGTGAAATGTTTGCCATATCGTCAGAATTAAGTATCTGCTTGGGCAATGTGAGAACCGCCATATTGTAACTGTCATCAGATGCCAGTATGGCTGCTACATAAGTATTTCCGCTGGCCAATGTCACTTCTATGCTGTCGGCATTTTTCACCTTGTCATAATATGTGAGGATCAAAAGATCCGAAGCATTTTCAGCCACCATAATGCCGAGCGCCCATTCGGACTGTTCTACGGTGTCACCCATCCAGTTTACATAGTTTGTCACGGCGTCGATCTTGACCATGCCTTTTTTTACCTTCTCGGCACGCACCCTCATCTCTTCCATGGCCTGCCTGTATTCGGAAAGTGCTGTCCCGTCAGTCTTTGTATACTTTTCACTAACTTCCGTCTTCGTTTCATCTTCGGTTTTTGTCCCTATGGTCACTCCCGTGCTCGGTACTGACTTACCCGTGTCCTGAGCTGGACTTATGGTGATACTCGGCTGATTATCCGAGGTATCATACGGCTGGTTCAGTCCGAAGAGTTTACTGATGAAACTATCGGAATACTTGAACACGAACCGTGCCGCTATTCCGAAGATAAGACCGGCAAGCAGTGAAAATCCTATAACACTGAGTGTTTTTTTGAACTTTCTCTTATGCCACGGTTTTATCTGCTCCTGGATTATATCTTCTTTTTTCTCGTCATCTGTAATCTCAGGAGTATTATCCGTATTAACGTCTTTTTCCTTTTTTGAAATACCCATATTTTCGGCTCCTATTTACGAAATAGGCAGGGTAAACGAGAATTCCGTACCCGAACCTTCATTACTTATAACTCTGATCTCCTCGTCATGTGCCGAGATGATCTCTTTTGCGATGGAAAGACCAAGTCCCGTTCCCTTCTTGTCTTTTCCTCGGGAAGGATCGCTCTTGTAGAATCGCTCAAATACCCTGTTGATACTTTCTTTCGGGATTCCGCATCCAAAATCCTTTACACTGACTACCGCCTTCACGCCTTTTACCTGTACGCTCAGTATGATCTCGGAATCCTTGTTTGAAAACTTGATGGCGTTATCGGTCAGGTTGTAAATAACCTGTTCGATCCTCGCCTGATCTGCATCTACATAAATCTTTGATTCATCGAATTTGAGTTTTAATACAATCTTTTTATTCCTGCAGGTTCCTTCAAAAGCATCCGCAATCGACCTGATAACCTTCGTGATATCAAAACTCTTGATATCAAGCGACAGGCCGCCCGAATCGATACTTGAGAGCTGCAGGAGGCTCGAAGTCAGTTTGTGAAGTCTCTCGGATTCGAACTGTATGATATCGAGATATTTATCCTTGTTCTCGTAAGGAATGGTTCCGTCTTTTATAGCTTCGGCATATCCCTTTATGGATGTCAGGGGTGAACGGAAATCGTGGGATACATTCGCTATGAATTTTCTCTGTTTTTCCTCGTTCGACTTAAGTTCCGACACCATGTAGGCTATCGTGTCCGACAGTTCTTTGAACTCATCATGGGATTTTATCTTCATCTCATAATCATAGTTCCCTTTTGCGTACTCGGCCGCAGCATTCTTGATCTTTTTAATGGGGATGGCCGTGTAAAAATATATGCTCGCAAATATGATGAACAGAGCTGCGAAAATGATAAGCATACCGACGTTCATCATCTCTACATATTCCGAAGCCTCCTGGCTGATCCTCCTCATAGGAACGAATGCGCAGACATAACCTACTACCCTGTAATCATAAATATAGGGTTCGGAACTCGCCAGCATCGGTTCTTCGAAAACTTTTCCTATGACCACGTTCTCACATATACTCTGCTCCAGGATCCTTGTGTCGTAATCTTCGGGACCGATCTCCGGATTCTTGATACCAAGCGACGAATCCGCAGCTATCGATGCATCCTGCTTAACAAACCATATCCTGATGCCGGTCAAAGACTCGAGGCGAGTCAGGTCTCTCCGGATTTTCAGGATTGTACCCACACCCTCATAATAATCCTTATAGTTGGTATCGGATATCTTTGACACCGAGTCTTTGAGTTCGGTCTTTATTTTCTGTTCAGCTTTTTTTGTACAGACATCCCTGCCCCAGATATTTACTATCGCAAACAGAACCGCGATGGTAATCAGGTAGCTCAGTCCCAGTTTAAATGATACTCTCATGGTTTTACTTCACTTCGAATTTATAGCCTACGCCCCAGACTGTTGCCAGACACCAGTTACCCGTATCCTTTATCTTCTCTCTCAATCTCTTGATATGAACATCCACGGTTCTCGTATCACCTATATAATCGTAACCCCAGATATGATCCAGGAGTTGCTCTCTCGTAAATACCTTGTTCGGATTCGTCATCAGGAAATAGAGAAGTTCAAGTTCCTTAGGAGGCATGTCCACAGTGCTCCCCTTATAAACTACCGTGTAATTATCCTTATTTACCGTGATATCCTCGTATTTTACCACATCTCCCTTCTCTTCGGGCTGAGGAGTGGGTATCTTCTCGGGAAGCCCGGAGGTCGCCTGACGGCGGAGTACCGCACGGACACGCGCAACAAGTTCCTTCGAATCAAAAGGTTTTACCATATAGTCATCCGCACCGAGCTCAAGTCCCAATACCTTGTCAAATGTTTCACCCTTTGCCGAAAGCATGATAACGGGAACTCTCGAAGTCTTCCTGATCTCCCTGCAGACCTCGTATCCGTCTATGCCCGGAAGCATCAGATCGAGAAGGATGAGATCGGGCTGGAATTCATCAAACTTTGCCAGCGCATCCTCTCCGTCCTCGGCTATGCAGGTATCAAAACACTCCTTCATAAGATACAGCGATA
>JAEEKN010000332.1 GCA_016282435.1 Lachnospiraceae bacterium
ACAGTGAAGGGCACCTGGTTGGAGATCTTTTACTGAAAAACGCAGCCATGAAGCTTCAAAATGTTTTTATCGGTTCTGATGTTTTCCGGGCCGGCGGTGATGAATTCGTGGTACTTGTGAACGGTGTAAGCGAGAAACAGTTTGAAAAACTGGTTTCAAAGCTGGACAGAGTAATAGAACTTAAAGAAAATGGTATAAGCTTTGCGTATGGAACCTGTTATCTGGAGGATAGCCGGGATATCCGCCATGCTTTACAGTATGCCGATGAAGACATGTACAAGAATAAGCAGGATTACTACGTAAAAGAAAAAGATCCGCGATATAGGCCAAGAGAATAACAATATCTGCATCGCAGGTAAAAATGCCGAAAGAGATTTTCAAGGTGACCTTGACCACTACAGAACCTCACTTTGACAGCAAATGTCAGAGTGAGGTTCTTTCTATACATTTTTTTTGTTGTGTTTATTTTTTGTTGCATGCTCAAAGCTGGTTATGTTGTATAGCCGACTTAATGAGCATACACTAAATAAAAAAAACACTTGACAAATGTATCGCACTGCGATATTATATCGATGTACGATATATCGCAGTAAAATATAAAGGAGCAAATAATGGATGCACATATCAAGAAAGTTTATGTCCCGATGACAGAAACAAGTTTTTATATTCTTTTGTGCCTCAGGGAACCGAATCATGGGTATGGAATAGTTCAGAAGGTAAAAGAGATGACCGAAGGAGATATTGTCCTGGCACCGGGAACTATGTATGGAAGTCTGTCAAAGATGGAAAAAGATGGATTGATCAGATTCATCCGTGAAGAAGATAAAAGAAAAATATATTCGATCACGGATCTGGGAAGTGAAGTACTAAATCTGGAGATGAAAAGGATAGCTAGGCTGTATAATAATATGAAGGAGATGAGATAATGGGAAACAGTAAAACGGTTTTCAAATACTTTACGATTCCTCAATATCGGCATGAAGAGGATTATCTGAGTGCCATGAATGAAGAAGGGTGGAAGTTTACACATGCGACATTTCCCGGATTCTATCATTTTGAAAAATGTGAGCCGGGGAAAGCAACTTACAGGCTTGATTATAACCAGGAAGGAATCAGGAACAAGGCTGAATATGTCCAGATGTTTAAAGATTGCGGATGGGATTATATATGTGATTTTGTCGGATACAGCTATTTTCGAAAAGAAGGGGAGACAGGTGTAGAAAGAGAGGAAATATTCTGCGATGATGCCTCAAGGCTGGATATGATGAGGCGGGTATTCAAAGGAAGGATTTTTCCGCTTATCATCTTGTTTGCAATGGTTATTATCCCGCAGCTGTTCATGAACACGGCAGGTCATAGAGGTGGGGGCATCTTTCAGGATGTCATGTCGTACGTTTTTCTTGGACTGGCAATTCTTTATCTTATAATGTTTACTGCAACAGCTATTCAGTTCTATAAATTTGAGAAGCTGGTATCGGGAGACAGTTCGGGAATACGGCTAAAATATTTGGGAGTCTTTGCCATTATTGTTGCTATGATCGCAGGAGTTGGAGTGTTCTTTTGGTCGCAATACCGGTCATCGTATGAGGTAAAAGAAAACGACAAAGGATACGTTGTGGAAGCCGAAAAATTGAACACTTCCGTAGTTAAAGAGTATGATCTGAAAAAAGGCGAAACAGTAGTGTTTCATGTTGCTGAGTACGCTCGCGGTCATATAGGATTAAGCGTTACGGAAAAAGGAAAAGATCCCGTATTCACTTGTGATGATTTGAATTTAGGTTATTACAAATATGAAATACAGAACGACGGTCATTATCTGATCGAAGTATCGGGAAGTAAAATGACAGGAAATATTGAAGTGGATATTAAGTAATACAAACGGATATGAGAAAAAAGTAATACGATGTCCTCACTTTGACGGTAAACGTCAGAGTGAGGCTTCATTATTTTAAAAGAATCCATTGATAAAGAAAATCATTTACAATCACACAAAAATCTTATAAAATAAAACAGTAATCCACTCACACTCGGAGGTCCTCCATGAAGAGTTTACGAGCCAAAATGACAATTCTTATATAAGGAAACAGTAAAATCAATCACAGAGGTGGTTCTCTGATTCAATTACAGGGACGGTTCTTTGATTGAAAAAAAGAAGAATACTGCTCTGATGTAATAGTAAGTTATATCTGATTATGTCTTAGCGAAAGGGGGAAGCAAAAATGGAGCAAAACTACATACAAGAAGCGTTAGCCTGTTACAATATCACTGCGACGGAGGTAGAATTGCTGAGACATAATGAGAATCTGACTTATCGTGTGGGAAAAGACTATTTGCTGCAAATCCACGTTCCGGTAGACGGTTTCTCTGCAGAGTTTATTTATGAAGGTGTTGATCGTATAGAGATATATAAGGCAGAGCTCTCGTTCCTGGCGCACTTAAAGAAACAGGGCATGCAGATACGAGAAGCAGTTGAAAATAGTAATGGTGAACTCATTACGAAGTTGCTGGATGGCACGTATGTTACGGTATCAAAATGGCTTGAAGGCGAATCGTTGGATAAGTATGAACTGAATGATGAGATCTGTTATCAGATAGGCGAGATGCTTGCATCTTTGCATGAGAAGGCAAAGGGATTTAGGGTATCACCGGTAAAAACGTACGGTAAGCAACACTGTGAATGTACGAAAAAAAGAATTCAGGCATTGGAAAATCTAGGGTTAAGTACTGAGTATTCAGCAATCATGCAAAAGTGCTGTGATCGTGCCGGGGAAGTATTGGAAAAAGTGCAGGGTGAATTTCAGATGATCCATGGGGATTTGTCTGCGTCAAATATTTTGCAAACATCGGATGGGTTGGTGCCTATTGATTTTTCATTTTTTGGAATGGGACATCCAATGTATGATCTTGCGGTTCTCTTTGGAAATTTTAGCGGCTTGACACGTAGACAAAAAATGGCCGAAGGATATCGGAATGCCGGTGGAACAATCAGCTATGAAGTTTTAGATGCCTGCTTTATACTCACTTTGTTAGATTGCCTTGGAATTCATTATGAGCAGTGGAGTAAGCAAGAGTGGTTTGCAACCAGGATGCAGCGGTGGCATAAAGAAAACCTGGAACCATATGTGCAGGGAGAACGCATATATGCGGATGATTTTTATCTGTTACATGTGCCGGGGTGATTTGCATAGCACTTGTATTAGCACAATTATATATACCAAACCTCACTTTGGCAGTAAATGTCAGAGTGAGTTTTTTTATAGACCCCAATATACACCGTTTACATGACTCGAAAAAAAAATAAAAAAAAGTACTTGACAAATTACATTGTATCAAATATAATCTTATCAAAGATAAAAATGCACATTATAAAGGAGGAACATATTATGGGATTTTATGATCAGAGTGTAATGACAGCTAAAGGTGAAGAGATATCAATGAAGGATTACGAAGGAAAGGTCGTTCTTGTTGTAAATACGGCGACAGGATGTGGTTTCACTCCTCATTACAAGGATCTCGAAGAGATGTATGAGAAGTATCATGACAGAGGATTTGAGATCATCGATGTTCCGTGTAACCAGTTTGCGGGACAGACTCCGGGGACGGATGATGAGATACATGAGTTCTGCCAGCTTAAGTACAAAACTCAGTTCCCTCAGATGAAGAAGTCTGATGTAAACGGCGAGACAGCGATCCCGTTATTTAAGTATCTAAAGGAACAGAAGGGATTTG
>JAEEKN010000333.1 GCA_016282435.1 Lachnospiraceae bacterium
ATATCCCCCACCTCTTAGCGTAGCGAAGGTGGGGGGAAATCTTCGTTTCAGGCGGGGGTTCAAGCCCCGACTGAAATGAGATGCGAAGCATCGTTTTGTTACCGAGGAAACGCTGAAGGCGTTTTCGAGGTAACTTTGACTAAATTCGAAGATGTGTAGTATTGTTTTTTACCGAGGATATGCTGAAGGTGTTTTCTAGGTGATATTGATAAGAAACATAAGAATGATATATAAGAGGAAAATATGGATAAAGTATATTGGCACCTGCCCGGGTTTTGCTACTTTTATAAACTGAATACATCTCTTATAAAACTCATGAAGCAGTACCCCGAAAAGTTCCATGAAGGCTATGAGATAGGAAGCGTATACGGCACTTTTCCGGGAGCTATCTGGAACGGCGGAAGAGCTGTGTTTGGCGTGATGTCAAAAAAAGACATAAAGACCGTTATAGACTATTATAACAGCCTGGGAGCGCCGGTTCGCTTTACATGGACAAATTCGCTTCTTGAAGAAAAACATCTGAATGATACATATTGTAACCTCATCATGGAACTCGCGAACAACGGGAAAAACCAGGTACTGGTAAACCGCGCTGTACTTGAAGATTACCTGAGGAAAACATATAATTCCGTGTCGGAAAAGATTAAAACAACAAATGAATTTTCAAATATAAATGATGCCCAAAATATTTACAAAAACGGATATGCTTCTTACATGGATTCATTTGGTACAGCAAAATCAGGTTTTGCATTTATATCATCTACTACAAAACGTATCACTAATCTCGATGACGTAAAAAAAGAACTGAAAGGTGACTATGTACTCGTAGTTCTCGACTATGACCTAAACTGTGATGAAGCCGTATTAAAAGAACTTGAACCATATGCAGACCGTTTAGAGATACTGGTCGACGAGATATGTTATCCTCACTGTCCGAAACGTAAGGAACACTATGCTGATGAATCCTTGATGCAGCTCACATTTGACAAAGACACGAGATATGAATGTACCAACAAAATGACGAGACCATCATTTGCTGAAGCCATGAAACGTCCACATTTTATAAGCAACGAGAAACTTCCTGAATATATCAATCGGGGATATCGTAACTTCAAAATAGTAGGACGCGGCCTTCCTCAGGACATGGTACTTGAATCCTATCTATATTATCTGGTAAAAGAAGCGGACAGAGAATTCATAAAGAAAAAGCTGACAGATGTAAAATAATATCGTAAACAAAATGACTATCTAAGAAATATAATTAGCCACAAACAAAATTGAAAGAGTCGTACGGTTCTCACTTTGGAGCGAGATCTGGATGGCTCTATTTTTTTACAGTTTTTTAATTTTGTTTATCAAACTTATATTGATTTTTTTGACAAACTATGATAATATGATTATGGAGTATAATAGCCTCAATAGAATTACAGAAAGGAGGTTTGTTTATGACAATACGAGTATCGGATCAGGGCATCACAAGACTTGACCAGTATGGCAGTGAAAACTCTAAAACAGGATATGTTTACTTGACCGACCGATTAAAGAATAAATCAGTCGAAAAAACGGATAAGACGTCAGCTGCATCACATGGACCGAGTGTTGTGAGAGAAGCGGAAGAGAACTTTGTATTAGGTTCAACACCTGCATATACCGTAAAGTTCAGCTCCGAAGGAATGACAGCGTTAAAAGGTCTCAAAATTCTGAGAGAACAGCTTGAAAGTTATGAAGCTGAAGATCTAAAGAAGAACGAAGTTACTGAAGAAAACAAGGAAAGTATTAATTCCAAAAACAGTGAAAGTACTGCAGCTGATACCAAGGTTTATACCAAGGAACCTAATAATGTATCAAAACTAAATCAAGACAAACCTCTGTACAATAATCTAGGGGTGAACAGAGGTAGTGACAAGTCAAATGTAACACATATGCCGGAAAGACACGATAGGCAGCAAACGAAAGTTGTGAATCATACGGAAAAACAAGTACATAGCGTAATGGGAACACAAAAGCAGAAGCAGGCCATTAAGGCATATGAATATCAGATGAAAAAATAAGCAAAAAGCGTCTGCCGATTATTCGGACAGACGCTTTTTTAATAAATCGGGTTGGGAGCAAATATGGAAAAAGCAGATCGCATAAAAGAGCTTGTTGATATATTAAACAAAGCATCGGAAGCGTATTATAATGATAGAGACGAGATAATGAGTAACTACGAGTGGGATGCGTTATATGACGAATTATCTTCACTCGAAGCCGAGACAGGCATAGTATTACCCGACAGTCCCACTGTTAAAACAGGTGCGGAAGAGACATCGGGAAGCGGAACCAGGGAAGTGCATGAATATCCTGCATTATCACTGGCAAAGTCAAAAGATGTAAATGTTATACGTAAATGGGCAGGAGACAGAGCACTGTGGCTGTCATGGAAGATGGACGGACTCACACTGGTTCTCACATATGATGGTGGCAAGCTCACGAAGATCATGACACGTGGAAACGGAACCACGGGATCAAACATTACATATTTTGCCGACTATATAAAAGGATATCCGCTTGAGATAAAAGATAAAGGTCATATGGTAGTCCGTGGGGAAGCAGTCATATCGTATACGGATTTTAACACCATAAATAGTACAATCGATAACCCTGACGAACAGTATGCAAATCCGAGGAATCTGGTATCCGGTACATTAGGATTGGATGTATCGAGAGCAAAAGAAGTGAGCGACCGTGGAGTGACATTTCATGCTTTTACTCTGGTACATACAGACGAAGAGATTCTGTCATGGGGTAAAAGAATGGACTACCTTGAAGAACTCGGATTTACAGTAGTGGACAGGGAACCCACTGATTCCGAACATCTTCAGCAAACTATAGACAAATGGACCGTTGCAGTAAAAAGCGGAAAAATGGATATACCAGTAGATGGTCTCGTAGTGACATTTGACGACACAGAATATGCCTCGACGGGTTCTGTTACGGGACATCATGCTACAAACGCAGGCATGGCTTTTAAATGGCAGGATACCGAGGCGGAGACTACTCTCGACCATATAGAGTGGAGCTGTGCGGCATTTGCCATATCACCTGTGGCTGTGTTTGATCCGGTATCTCTGGAAGGAACTACAGTAACGAGAGCGAGCCTGTGCAACATCAGTGAGATGAAAAGACTGGGTATCGGAGCTGACAGGAAAACAGGACTTACGGTTATAAAAAGCAATATGATCATACCGAAGTGTATAAAGGCGGATGCACATGGTACAGAGTTTACCATCCCGGATAAATGTCCTGTATGCGGAGAACCTACCGAGATAGTGACCAGTGAAAAAACAGGGACAGAGACGTTGCACTGTACGAATCCGGACTGTACGGCAAAACATATACAGAAGTACACCAGGTTCGTTAGTAAAACCGGTATGGACATCGACGGACTCTCTATCAGAACGCTTATGCGTTTTATAAATGAGGGATATATCTCCGATTTTGCTGATATTTTTAATATTTCCTCATACAAGGACAGTATAACGGTATTGGACGGATTCGGAGAAAAATCTTACGCAAACCTCATAGCTTCTGTGGATAAGGCACGTCACAGACATCCCGCAAACTTTATCTATGCACTCTGTATACCTATGATAGGTCTGGATGCTGCAAAGAAGCTCATAGCATTTTATGGCACTAAAGGTTTTTTTGATATTTTAACAAAGAATAGTTATGATAATGAGAATACTTTGAATGCTGATGCAAACGATTTATCAAACCCGGATAATAAAGAATTGAATAATGTACGAATTCCGTATGATACATTTGCGGAAGTAGACGGAATAGGACCGGAACGTTCGACGGCGATAGTGAAATGGATATCTGAACCCAGAAATGCTGCATTACTCGAGAAACTTTTAAAAATAGTAGAACTTGATGACATAGAAAAAGCCGGAGAAAAAACAGGTTCCTGCGTAGGACTTACATTTGTTATAACGGGAGATGTACATATCTTCAAAAATCGTGATGAATTTAAGGCTTATGTGGAATCGCAGGGAGGACATGTAGCAGGAAGTGTATCCGGTAAAACTTCCTATCTGGTGAACAATGACATCGAATCCACGAGTTCAAAAAACACAAAAGCGAAATCGTTAGGAATCGAGATCATCACAGAAGATACATTTGTTGAAAGATTCGGAAGGTAGTTCGTAAGAAAAGAGGATATGAAAAGAGAGAATCTGATAGGCATAGCATACTGCATAGTGCATTTTATAATAGAGATTACATCCTATTATGTGATATTTTCGTATTTTAAAAGTGATTATGTCATGATGCTGGCATTTGTATACGATATGCTGGCATTTATACCGGAAGGGTTCTACGGATTCCTGAACGACATAGGGATAAAAATACATTTCGGATATCTGGGAATGGCTATATCCGGTATAGCACTTATAATGTGTGCTCTAGGTGCTGCACCGGCATTGTCGATAGTTACGGTAGCGGTAGGAAACGGGATGATCCATGTTCAGGGAGCTCAGATGACGCTCAGAACTTCGGAAGGAAAGATGTTCCCAAGTGCTCTGTTTGTAGCCGGCGGTGCATTTGGAGTAGTCACCGGAAGATTATTGGCAGTAAACGATTTCCCCGTGATTTTTGTAATCATACTACATCTGCTAATGTTTATACCGATATTCTTAGGGGATAAACATAAAAACAGCATACAGAGCGGAACACTCACAAAATATTCATACACAGATGATAAAAAAGGACGTTATCTCATAATAGCCGTAGCATTTTTTGTGGTGACTCTGAGGTCATACATGGGCTATGCCATACCTATGGCATGGAACAATGATTCCATGACACTTATATGCCTGTTTGTATCGATGGGCGTAGGAAAAGCGGTCGGAGGATACCTGATAGACAGAATCGGGATGAAGAAGACGGTATTCATCAGTACCATAGGCTCACTTCCTTTTATACTTCTCGGGAATGAACTGATGCCGGTATCCCTCATAGGTATCATGATGTTCAGTATGACCATGGCCATAGCGCTAGGAATACTTGTATCCGTCATACAGCAGTACCCGGGTATTGCATTCGGGATTACCACGGTAGGTCTGTTTCTGGGAGTGCTGATAGCGGGATTTGTCCATATAGAAAACTTCTTCGTAAACTGTATAGCTGTATCTGTGATGGCGATCATCAGCTGTTTGGCACTTGTATTTGTATTAAAGAAAAACTGATTCGGAGCATATAAACTTGTTGAAAATACTTGAACACCTGGCACTTCCGCTGGTTCTTACTGTTTTGATCGAGACCGCATTAGCTTTTATATTAAAGGTCAGATCAAAATACGACCTGATTTTCGTAGTACTGGCGAACTGCCTGACAAATCCTGTAGTGAATCTCGTCTATTTGCTGGTTATATCCGGTACTGATATAGAGACCGGAAGTATAACAGCTTATTGCATCGTAGCTATCCTTGAAGTATTGGCCTGGGGCACGGAAGCATTGTTATATAAAAAACTTATGGTATATAAAAGGCTCAAGCCCATGATACTTTCGCTGATTCTGAATGCATCATCGTTTGGACTGGGATTGATAATTCTTTAGCAATTGATTCCTTAAAATATTTGGGGTGAACCGTATGTATAAATTTCTTGATGTCCTAAATTTAAATAATCTTGGTAACATATTTTTTGAACCCGGGTTTTATAGTTTCTTGATATTCATGTTGGGGATGATGGGACTTGTTGCATTTGCAATCGTTTTAGGGTTCAAGATAAAAAATTACAAAGAAAAAGGACCTGATCAAAGAACACATGAGGATGAGACCAGATTTAAAAGATTTGTGAAAATAAGTATAGCATATTTAATACTGTATGCAGGATTTTGTGTTTTACTGTGTATAGGAATATTAAAATAGAAGATATGGATACGATGATAATAAACAGAATTCGAAGGTGAATGTAAAATGACAATCGAAACTGCAAAAAATACTCATATACAATAACAACGAAGAAAAAGAAAAAAATTAAGATTAAGAAAGCAGGTGAGTGCGCTGTATGGCAATTGATTATGAGCAGAAAGCTATCCTGGATGCTTCGGATTTTGTACTTTTATCGGACTATGTGCCGGGAATCATTCAGGAGATCAGGTATTTTTCTACATTTAATTTCATAGGCGACAGGATAGACGGTTACGAGGAGC
>JAEEKN010000334.1 GCA_016282435.1 Lachnospiraceae bacterium
GCTTCACTTATGAAGATCCCGACAGCCTTCATCTTTACTCATGACAGTATCGGTGTTGGTGAGGACGGACCTACTCATGAGCCTATCGAGCAGGCAGCTATGTGGAGAGCACTTCCCAATTTCCATATGTTTAGACCTTGTGATGCAACTGAGACTCTGGCAGCTTGGTACAGTGCAGTTACATCAAAGACAACTCCTACAGGACTTGTACTTACCCGTCAGAACCTTCCTCAGATCACTGGTTCATCTAAGGATGCTCTTAAGGGCGGATATGTTATCCAGGATTCAGAGAAGGCTACTCCCGATGCTATCATCATCGCTACAGGTTCAGAGGTTAGCATCTCCGTTAAGGCTAAGGAGCTCTTAAAGGCAGAAGGTATCGACGTAAGAGTAGTATCCATGCCTTGTATGGATCTGTTCGAGGAGCAGAGCGCAGAGTACAAGGAGAGCGTACTTCCCAAGGCAGTTCGTGCAAGAGTTGCAGTTGAGGCTCTTTCAGACTTCGGCTGGGGCAAGTATGTAGGACTTGACGGTGCTACTTTATGTATGGAAGGCTTCGGCGCTTCGGCACCTCAGAACTTACTCTTTGAGAAGTTCGGTTTCACAGCTGAGAACGTAGCTGCAAAGGTTAAGTCGGTTATCAAATAATCATCAGTGATTTTATAAACTTTCAGAGGTGTCATTCTTTGCTTTGCACGGGATGGCACTCTGTTTTTTAACAAAACGCTGAAGGCGTTTTCGAGGTGGCTTTAAGAATTAACAGGGGTAAAAGAAAATGAAGAAATTTACGGCGTTTCTGCTTACACTGATCATATCGGTATCGGGTTTTTATGTTCCGGCATGGGCAAAATCGGACAGGCTTACGAATTATGACCATGAGGTGGTGGATTTTCAGTCCATAAAATATGAGCATTATGATATCACGGAACTGGAAGAGAAGATTAAAAGTCTGGAAGAACTCATGGAGGACAAAAAAAATATCGATGAGATAAAGGATATTGTTCTGTATATAGAAGATGAATTGTACGTTTTGCAGGAAAATTTTTATCTGGCAAATTACCACCAGCAAAAAGCACCTGATGATAAGTATTGGTCCGAAGAAAAACTGTATTGTAACGAAAACTTCACCAGGCTTCTCAATTTATATCAGAGAAATATGCAGAAAGTATGTAAATCCCCTTGTGTTGACGCTTTAAGGGCTGTTTATTCTGACGAAGACATTCAGTATATCATGAGCCGCAAGATACCTTCCGATGAACAGATAGCGATAAGCGATAAAAGAGAAAAGGTTTTAGCCGGCTGGTATGAAATAAAAGACGAAACGGAGTTCGAAGGAAAAAAATATGATTTTGATTCGGCTGCCGAGGCATACTATGCAGGGGAAATAAGCTATCAGCAATATGCAAAGATATGGACAGCGATAAGACAGAACAAGATACTTAAGTCAGCCGAGATATACTTAAGGCTCATAGATCTTGATAATGAACTGGCCAGGTCGTACGGTTATGACAACTATCTGGAACTTGCGTACAAGGATTATTATGAGAGAGATTTTACACCGCAAGAAGCAAAAGAAATATATGGGGAACTGTGCGAAAAACTGAAACCTCTTTTTGTCAACCTTGTGAATGCATATAAATATGGATGGCTGGAAAATAAATCACAGGAAACTTTTGCGGGCGATATAGTCGCGATCCTCGGAAAGTATATGGAAAAATTAGCGCCTGAGTTTAAGGAAAGCTTCGATTATATGAAAAAAACCAACAGTCTCGTCACTGTGCCCGGAAATGAAGCGGTTACGTCTTTTACGTCAAGCCTTGCCAAATATAATATGCCTTTTATATGCCTGAATATATATCCACAAAATGTGGATACCATGCTTACGCTGGTACATGAATTCGGACATTATAACGCATTGTATTGGAGAGATAACAGTGAAGTGGGCATGAGCCTGGATCTCGAGGAAGTGTATTCACACACTATGGAATTGTTTTTTATGAATTTCTTTAAGGAAATGTATGATGAAGGCGGAACCGGTGAAGAAAGGCATCAGGTGGGCGTGATGATAGATGAAGTCTTTTATACATCGGTATGTGCTCTGTTAGAGATAGAAGCATATTACGGTGAGTATAAAACTCCGGAGGAGCTGGCCGAAAAGCTGACGACGTTGGGTGATTCATATTTTGCCGATGCGGGATATATGTCTACCTGGTATGATATGTCGCAGTTGTTTGAGACACCGGGGTATGTCTTAAGTTATACGATATCAAGTCTTTCGGCATTTGAATTGTATGTATTGTCAAAGGAAGATTCTGATGAAGCCCTTGACAGGTATATTAAATTGATAGGAAATGCCGGACTTTCGTTAAAGGATGCATTTTCCAAAGCGGGTCTCACATATAAATGGACAAAGAAGAAGATAGACGAAATGATAGATAAGATCTATTCTTATTTTGTCGATACGGAAGTGCCCGTGATTTTTGGCGCTGAAGACGGAAAAGTATACGATGATACTGTAAGCATCAGAGTCAGTGATGACTCCGGCGTATTTATCAGCCTTATGAATAACGGACTGGAGATGTACGCAAATTACGGCAGAGAGTTTGAAGTTGGCGGCGCAAACGGAGAGTACATACTTAACGTCAGGGATTATTTCGGAAACGAAACGACCATGAGTTTTGAAGTGGAGCCCTCGCCTTTCACGGTAAATGCGAAAGAAGGAAAGGACGGGAGTGTTAAACTATCGTGGGACAAGGTAGCCAACGCAAAGTATTACAAGATATACGGAGCACCCCTGGGAGAAAAGTTTAAGAAACTCGGGAAAGTGGATGCGGCGACTACAGATTTTAAGGTCGAAAGTCATGATGACAGGATCTGGAAATACCGTGTGGTAGCCTACGGAACATCCGAAGGGAAAAACTACAGGATGTGTAAGAGCTATAACACCTATGTAGCGGGATCCGGAAACAGTAAATACACAAATGTAAAGTCCATCGATATCACGGACGGAGAGACTCTGAACCTCAAAAAGAAGGAGTCCTGTACCATCACCGTAAAAGAAGTGTTGAGCGACAAGAAGAAAGTTCAGCACAGCGGCAAAAAGGTAAAGGCCGTGAGGTACGATTCCATGAACGAGTCGGTGGCAACGGTGTCAAAGGCCGGAGAGATCACAGCAGTGGGCAAGGGCGAGTGCTATATATATGCTATCGCCGAGAACGGGCTTTCGGACAGGATAAAAGTAAAGGTAGGATAAAAATTTCCGCAGGGATATGTTTCCCTGCGGAAATTTTTTTTAAATGGGTATTGACAAAATAAAAAAACGGGTATATAATCCCAACTAGAACAGTTCCAAATGGAACAGTCCAAAACCAAACAGTCCGAATATAAACAATCCTAAATGGAATTGTCTGAAAATGAACAGTTTATATAGTTTATTTGTGCGAAAGGAGGAGCGGGATGGAACATAAGATAGCCCTTGGATTTGAAATGAAGTGCATGAGCAACATGATAACCGGGTTTATAGGTGAAGAGCTGACCAAGGCGGGATTTGATGAGATTACTGTGACACACGGATGGATACTGGGTTTTTTATGCAGGCATAATGACGAAGTTGTGTTCCAGAAGGATATAGAGACCAGGTTCGGAATGCCCAGAAGTACCGTGGCGAATATCATGAAGCAGTTTGAACAAAAAGGATATATTACACGCCAGTCTGATGAAAAGGATACCAGGCTCAAACGTGTTGTTGCGACCGAAAAAGGTAAAAAAGTTCATGAGGACACTATAAAATGTATCGACCACGTAAATGAACTGCTGGAGGACGGCATAAGCGACGAAGAAAAGAAGGCATTTACGAGTATGATCGACAAAATGACCGCAAACATGAAACGCAGGGGATTTGAAGGCTAAATCTTTGCCTCACCCGTAAAAATATCTACTATTATATATGGAGGTAACACCTTGATAAAGAAGTTATTATCTTACGTAAAGGAGTACAAAAAAGAATCGCTGCTTACTCCTTTGAGCATGATCATAGAAGTAGCCATGGAAATGGTCGTGCCTATACTTATGGCTTCTCTGGTAAATGACGGAATCAGAGGAAATGACGGAGCCGGAGACATGGCACACATTATCAAAATGGGAATCCTGATGATCGTGGCAGCACTAATAGGTCTTGGCGGAGGTATCATGGGCGGTGTGTTTGGTGCGAAGGCATCGGCAGGATTTGCCAAGAACCTCAGAAAAGGAATGTTTGACAGGATCCAGACATTCTCGTTTAAGAATATTGATAAGTTCAGTACCGCAGGACTTGTAACAAGACTTACCACGGACGTAACAAATGTCCAGAACTCATATCAGATGATCCTCAGAATGGGTATGAGAATCCCCATGACATTTGGTATCGCGATGGTCATGTCATTTGCCATTAAACCCAAGCTTGCGCTTATCTACCTGATAGCGGTTATAATCCTCGGAGGAATCCTTGCTTTTATCATTTCAAAGGCTATGAAGGCTTTCGAACAGGCCTTCCCCAAGTATGACGAGCTGAACGCGAGCGTACAGGAGAACGTAAACGCTATCCGCGTGGTAAAGGCATACGTTCGTGAGGATCACGAGAAGAAAAAGTTCAAGACTGCCAGCAACAATATATACAAGATATTCTCGGCAGCAGAGAAACTTACCACTTTCAACGGACCTGCGATGAGCATCACGGTATATGCATGTACAATGCTTATCAGCTGGTTCGGAGCCAACATGATAATCAATACCGGCGCTACCGAACTGAACCTCGGTGATCTTACCGCACTTCTTCAGTACTGTATGAGAATCCTGATAAGCCTTATGCTGTTATCAATGATCTTCATCATGCTCACCATGAGTGCTGCAAGTGCAAGACGTATCAGTGAAGTTCTGGATGAAGAACCCGATATCACCAATCCCGAGAACCCCGTTATGGAAGTTAAGGACGGAAGCATCATATTTAAGGATGTAAACTTCCGTTATAACAAAGACGGTAAAGAGAACGTACTCAGCAACATCAACATAAAGATTGATTCAGGTGAGACCATCGGTATCATAGGTGGAACGGGTAGTGCAAAATCCACTCTCGTAAACCTTATCAGCCGTCTGTATGATGTAAATGACGGCAGCATCCTTGTCGGCGGCAGGGATGTCAGGGACTACGATCTTGAAGTGCTTCGTGATGAAGTAAGCGTAGTCCTCCAGAAAAATGTCCTTTTCTCAGGAACTATTATGGATAACCTTCGCTGGGGTGTGAGAAAGAAGAAGGGCAGTGAAAATCTGCCCGAAACACCCCAGGAGAAGGCCGAAATCGAGGCCGAGTGCATCAGAGCCTGCAAGCTCGCATGTGCTGACGAGTTTATCGAGAAGATGCCTGATAAGTATGAGACACATATAGAGCAGGGCGGAACAAACGTATCCGGCGGACAGAAGCAGAGACTCTGTATCGCGAGAGCCCTGGTAAAGAAGCCCAAGATTCTGATCCTCGATGACAGCACAAGTGCCGTAGATACGGCTACCGATGCAAAGATACGTAAGGCATTTGCAGAGGAAATCCCCGGTACTACAAAGCTTATCATCGCACAGCGTATTTCAAGTGTCATGAATGCCGACAGGATCATCGTTATGGAAGACGGCAAGATAAACGGCTTCGGAACACATGAGGAATTGTTAAAGAACAACACCATCTACCGCGATGTTTATGAATCACAGACAGGCGGAAACGGAGACTTTGACGAAGGAGGTGAACGATAATGCCGGGACCTGGTATGGGACGTGGGCCGATGCCCAGAGGAATGAAACCTACAGTCAAGAATCCGGGAAAGATTCTGAAAAGACTGTTAAAGTACATGGTGCTTGATAATCTGGCACTGTGGATATGTGTTGCGGCATGTATCGGTATCACAGTATACTGCATGACCGTCAAAGGAACACTGTTTACAAAAGTCCTGATGGATGAATATATCCCGGGTATCGAAGCCGGAACAAAGACTTTCGGAGACCTGGGCTGGGAGATATTTGTTACTGCAAGCTTTATACTTGTAGGTATTCTGGCCAGCTTCGTTCAGGCGAGGATCATGGTCAGGATCACTCAGGGATTCCAGCGCAAGCTGAGGGATGATATGTTTGAACATATGGAGTCCCTTCCCATAAAGTATTTTGATACACACTCTCACGGCGACATCATGTCCATGTACACAAACGATGTGGATACCATGAGACAGCTGATATCCCAGAGTATCCCGCAGTTCCTGAACAGTATCATCACCATCGTAAGCGTATCGATCAGCATGTTTATCCTTAGCTGGCAGCTGATGATCATATCTCTTGTAATGATAGGTATCATGCTTTTCTGCACAAAAAAGATTTCCGGAAAGAGCGGAAAGTATTTCGTAAAGCAGCAGAAGGCAGTGGGTGCGCTTAACGGATTTGTCGAGGAAATGATGTCCGGACAGAAAGTAGTAAAAGTATTCTGTCACGAAGAGCAGAACATAAAAGATTTCGACAAACTGAATGAAGAACTTTTTGACAGTGCAAATAATGCAAACCGTTTTGCGAACATTATCATGCCCATCAATGCACAGCTCGGTAACTTAAGTTACGTGGTACTGGCTATCGTCGGCGGCATGATGGCTATAAACGGAGTTGGCGGACTGGGACTCGGAGCACTTATCAGCTATCTGACATTCAACGGACAGCTCAATATGCCTATCAACCAGATAAGCATGCAGATCAACTCCATCATCATGGCACTTGCCGGCGGAGACAGAATCTTCCGGCTGATGGATGAGAAGCCCGAGACGGATGACGGTTATGTTACACTTGTAAATGCAAAGAAGGTTTACAAGCCCGGAAGCGACAGATCCGATTACTCCATTGAAGAAACCAATGAACGTACGGGTATCTGGGCATGGAAGCATTTCCATAAGGCTGACGGAACCACTACATACAAAGAACTTAAGGGTGATGTCGTATTCGACAATGTAGACTTCGGATACACCGAGGAGAAGATGGTTCTCCATGATATCAAGCTTTTCGCTACACCCGGTCAGAAGATAGCATTCGTTGGTTCAACCGGTGCCGGAAAGACAACCATCACGAACCTTATCAACCGTTTCTATGATATTCAGGACGGTAAGATCCGTTATGACGGAATCAATGTAAACAAGATAAAGAAGGCGGATCTCCGCCGCTCACTCGGCATCGTTCTTCAGGAGACGCACCTCTTTACGGGTACCGTTATGGATAATATCCGTTACGGTAAGCTCGATGCCACGGATGATGAAGTAAAAGCAGCAGCAAAGCTTGCCAATGCCGACAGCTTCATCAGAAGGCTTCCTGAAGGCTACAACACCATGCTTACCGGAGACGGTGCAAACCTGTCACAGGGTCAGCGCCAGCTTCTCGCCATAGCCAGAGCCGCTATAGCAGATCCTCCCGTTCTTATCCTGGACGAGGCTACCTCATCCATCGATACCAGAACAGAAAAACTCGTTCAGGAAGGTATGGACAAGCTGATGAAGGGCAGAACGACATTCGTTATTGCACACAGGCTTTCAACCGTCAAGAACAGTGACTGTATCATGGTTCTCGAGCAGGGCCGCATCATAGAGCGTGGTACACATGACGAACTTATCGAAGAAAAAGGCAAGTATTACCAGCTTTATACAGGCAACCAGATAGCCGGATAATGGTCAAAGACACAGAAAACAGTAATATTTATTAAGAAAATCTTTACTTTTTGCGTATTGTGGTATATAATGTATGCCGATAGGCGTTTAGAGGGAGCGCCGCATAGTGGAAAGGAGATTATGAAAAATGGATATGAATGAGTTGATGAAGTCTGATGATTACACTTCAAGCTATGATGTACAGGACATCAATGCCAACAAGACCATGGGTATTCTTGCTTACTTTGGTCTCCTGGTTCTGGTACCTATTTTTACCGCAAGACAGTCAAGATTTGCGATGTTCCATGCTGAGCAGGGCATCACACTTTGCATAGGATGCCACATCATCGGTATTCTGGCAGTTGTATTAGGCCTGATTCCTGCAGTAGGCTGGGTATTCAGTCTCATCTTTGGTCTGGTAGGTATATTGTTCCTGGTTCTTATGATCCTTGGAATTATCAATGCAGCTAACGGACAGGCTAAGGAACTTCCCGTTCTTGGAAAGCTCAAGATCGTTAAGCTTCAGTAATTAATATCAGTAATGTGACCGCCCATGGGCGCCGTGCTTTTAGCCGGGTACATGGGCGGATTTTGTATTTTAATTGCAAAGGATATATATGAAATATAATAAGAAGTTATTTTTTGCTTTAGTTTTTATTTTCATTTTTGAGATGTTTTTTACAGGTACCACCAGGGTAAGGGCTGGTGAGGATGCCTGGCCCGTGGGCCCCGAAGTAAAAGGCGATGGAGCCATAGTGGTTGATGCCGAGACCGGAAACATCCTGTACGAGAAGAATATCTATGAGCAGTTTTATCCTGCGAGCACCACAAAAATACTGACCACACTGGTGGCACTCGAAAACGGCAGGCTGGATGATGTGCTGACTGTATCGTATGCTGCTGATAACTATGTCTCGAAGACCAGCAGCCGTATGGGCCTTACGGAAGGGGAGCAGGTGACCGTGGAACAGGCGTTGTACGGTATAATGCTTGAATCGGGTAATGAGGCGACCTACGCGGTGGGTGAACATGTCGGGAAGTCCATAGCGGGCTTTATAAAGCTGATGAACAAAAAGGCAAAAGCCCTTGGATGTGACCGCTCTCATTTCGCAAACTCCCACGGATTACATGATGATGAACATTATACCTGTTGCTATGATATGTCGCTTATAGCACGGGCTGCATATAAAAACGAAGATTTTATGAAGATAACGGGTACCGCTTTTTACAACATGCCCGCCACCAACAAACACGAGGCAAAGATCCTCACGAACCACCACTGGTTCCTGAACGGAACTCAGAAATATGAGTACTGTATAGGCGGAAAAACAGGTGCGACCACTCAGGCCGGCTATGCTCTCGTCACTTATGCGAGAAAGGACGGGAAGACTCTGATAAGCGTTGTTATGCATGCTCCTACCTGGGCGGATGTATATGTGGATTCAAAGAGGCTTCTTGATTACTGCTTTGATAATTTTGTCTCATACAAGATGGAAGATCTGGGAGATGGCAGTACGGATTTCCCTTCCTGCTTTGATGATGAAGATTCTTTTAAGATTCCTGAAGAGCCTTTTATAACCATATCGGGTGCAGGTTCAGTCATGGTTCCGGAGGGTTATGATGTGAGCAAGGCGAAAAAGACCATAAAATACAATACCGGTATGGAACTAGAACATGGTGAGAATACTATAGGTTCGATAGAGTATACCGGTGGAGAGAGGGTACTGGGCTCGGCGGATATCATAGTGTATAACAGTGATTATCCCATCACTGAAAAAGTCTTTAATGAACGCTGGCCTTCGTACATGATACCCATAGATACCGCATTCGAAGGAGTGGATCCGTCCAAGCTTAATAAACCCGGCATAAAAGATGAAGAGTTAAAGAAACAAAAGCTCTTAAAGGAAAATGCCGTAGCCATCGGAATCGGTGCCGGAGTTCTGGTATTTATGGTGGGTGGAATCATAGCTGTTATAAAGAAAAAGCGGAGAAGAAGATGAGGATATTCGATACACATGCCCACTACGATTCAAGACAGTTTAATGGGGACAGGGATAAACTTTTGCAGGCTCTCCACGGTGGAATAAATCCTGACGATATTACGGGAAACACCGGTGAAGAGACGTTGGAAGGGAATACGGGCACAGGCGGTGTCCCTGTAAAAAGAATAGTGAATGTAGGTGCTGATATGGCATCAACCCGTACCACTCTGGAACTGGCAGGACAGTATGACTTTATATATGCGGCAGCGGGAGTACATCCCGATTCTGCAGGGGAGCTCATATGGTGTCCCGAGAAATGCTTAAAGGATGAACGCGAACATAATAATACGGAAAACAATCTTGCAGTAGAGAATAACGTGGAGGACACGGAGGAAGAAGATCCGTATAAGGGGATAACCGAAGAAATATGTACATCGAACCGTGAGGAACTCCGCAATCTTGCGTCACAGGAAAAAGTGGTGGCAATAGGAGAGATAGGGCTCGACTACCACTGGGATATCTGGCCGAGGGATATTCAGAAGGAAGCATTCAGATGGCAGTGGAAGCTGGCAGCAGAACTGAACCTGCCCGTTATCATCCATTCCAGAGATGCGGCTGAGGACACCCTGAATATGATACGGGAGTTTTATATGGAAAGTACCGGGAATGACGTATCATACGAATCGTTATCCGGAGGCAAGCGGCAGGAGAGACCGGGATTCCCGCGCGCAGTCATGCACTGCTATTCCTATAGCCCAGAACATGCAGCGGAGTACCTCAAAATGGGACTCATGTTCGGAATCGGCGGAGTGGTAACATTTAAAAATGCGAAGAAACTGAAAGAAGTAGTGGATATGCTGCCGATGGACAGGATACTTCTAGAGACGGACTGCCCGTATATGGCTCCGGACCCGTTCAGGGGGAAAAGGAACAACTCCGGATATCTGACTTATGTGGCAGGGAAAATCGCTGAGATAAAAGGCATGGATGTAGAAGAGGTTTATACAAAAACATGGGAGAACGCTGAACGGTTCTTCGCACGGAAAGGAAACACATATGGCAACACTCGGGGATCCGAAAAAAACGATAGAAATACTTAATAAATACCACTTTGTATTTCAGAAGAAGTACGGACAGAACTTCCTGATAGATACTCATGTGCTGGACAAAATCATGAGGGCAGCGGATATCACGAAGGATGACCTGGTTCTCGAGATAGGACCGGGCATCGGGACACTCACCCAGTACCTGTGTGAAAATGCACGGGAAGTAGTGGCTGTCGAAATAGACAGAATGCTGATCCCGATACTTAGGGATGATACGTTGTCAACATACGACAATGTGGAAGTGGTAAATGAGGATATATTAAAATACGATATAGCGTCCCTCGTCATGGATAGGAATGCCGGAAAACCCATAAAAGTTGTGGCAAATCTTCCGTATTATATAACGACGCCCATTGTCATGTCTCTGTTAGAGCGGAATCTGCCTATAAAAAGTATCACAGTCATGGTGCAGAAGGAAGTGGCGGAACGCATGCAGGCCGGACCCGGAACCAAGGATTACGGGGCACTGTCGCTCGCCGTTCAGTACAGAGCGGACACCTACATAGCCGCAAATGTACCTCCGAACTGCTTTATGCCCAGACCTCAGGTGGGCTCATGCGTTATCAGGCTCACGAAAAAAGAGAAGCCCCCTGTAGAGGTTAAATCCCCGGAGCTGATGTTTAAGCTCATAAGGGCGGCCTTTAATCAGAGAAGGAAGACTCTCGTCAACGCTATTGCAAATTCCGGAGAACTGTCATTTTCCAAAGAAGAGATATTACAGGCGATAGTCAAAGCAGGGTTATCGGAGAATGAACGCGGGGAGAAGCTGGGACTCGTGGAATTCGGCAGGCTGGCGGATATACTGTTATAAAAAATTTTTTGTTGAAAAAAATTTTCGGTTATGTTAATATCTAGTTTGGTTTTTTATTGGCATGTTTTAGTATATATGTTTACAAAATAGGAAGAGAGAGTAAATGGAAAGTAACACATTAAATGAAAACGGAGAAACCCTGGAGACCGTGCAGGAGAACACGCAGGAAGAAGCGGTAACTGCAGCACCGGCCGACAACACGGATTCATCCGTTACAGACGCAGCAACCGGGACAAATGAAGCGGGCGAGAGTGAACCGGCCCAAACAAAGCAGGGAAACCCGTCGGGCAGCAGCTTCAAGGACCGTATGAAGTCCGTTCTTTCAAAGTTTTTTGTTTATGAGAATACAAAGAAAACCAAGATAATGCTTGCCATAAGAATCGTACTTTTTGTGGCACTTCTGGTAGTATTCTTCATGAATCAGGAACTGTATTGCACGATAAAAAAGGGCAAGGTGACAAAGGTTATCTATGCCAGGATCATAAAAGTAGTTCTGGCCTCCATCGTGTGCACGGTTTTACCTATGGTAAAGCTAAAACTTCCGAAGAGAGCAGTATTCTCGGTTCAGTGCTTAAGCATCATCACTACGATGATCATAGCTTTACATGAAGGTGAAAACGTATTCGGCAGATACTGGAGAGACCTGAAGCTCACTCCCATCATGTTTAACCTGCTGATAATGTTCGGTATATTCACTGCCGTATATATAGTTTCGAACAGGCAGAAGCTGGGTGTACTGAGCATATACGGTCTTACCGTATTGTTTGCGGTCGTAAACTACTATGTGGACCAGTTCAGAGGTTCGGAGATAACTGCCGGCGACCTGTATTCCATCGGTACCGCCATGAATGTTATGGACGAATATAAGGTAAAGCTCACCTGGGAAGTATTTGAAGCTATACTTGGTATTCCCGTACTGTTTAGTGTTCTTACCTTCCTTCCTGCTGAACGCAAGAGGGTAAAGGGCTGGAAGAGACTTTTCTATATTGTACCGGGAACACTGCTTGTAATATGGATTTTCTCGATATTTACCCGTTCGCCATATCCTCTGGAACAGGGTATCAAGGTTAAGACGTTCAATCCGACCAAAACTTATAAACAGAACGGCCAGCTCCTGAACTTCGTTCGAGGATTCTACTATATGCAGGTATTTCCTCCGGAAGATTATTCGGCTGAGATGGCAAAAAAAGTTATGGAAAGCAGCGGTTACGTGAGCGACAGTGCCGATTATGATGACGGACAGCAGAATCCCAATATCATATTCGTTATGAACGAAGCTTTGTGGGATTTTACATGGTTTGAAGGAAACGAACTGTCGGAAGATCCTTTTGAGTATATTCATAGCCTTGCGGGACAGGATAATGCCATCATCGGCAAGCTCGATGTGGATGTATTCGGTGGAAGAACCGCTATATCGGAATATGAAGCCATGACAGGCAATTCGGCAGCATTCTTCCCTGCGGATGCAGTTCCGTACACTCTTTACGTGGACGATACACTGCCTTCCATCAACTGGAACCTGAAGGATGCAGGCTATTCGGGAGATATAGCATTCCACCCGTATAAAGCGAGCGGATACAACAGACCTAACGCATATCCTCTTCTGGGATTTGATGATTTTGTAACTTTGGAAGATATAAAGGATGAACTCACAGATTCGGATTATATCAGAAAATATGTATCGGACAGCACAGACTTTAAGAAAGTGATTAGTCTATATGAGGAAGCAAAAAAGACCTCGGATGCACCGTTCTATCTCTTTAACATAACCATGCAGAACCATGGTGGTTTCTCGGAGGACTATGATAACCTGACGGCGAGTGTAGAAACAGGCGGAAAGCTTTCAGCGTTCAATACATATAACAGATATGTCAAACTGGCATATAATTCGGATAAGGCGTTCAAGGTACTCACGGATTATTTTGAGAAGATAGATGAACCCACCATCATAGTTATGTTCGGCGATCATCTTCCGAGCCTTGGATCTGATTACTTTAAGGCTCATCTCGGAAAAACAAAGAGCCAGATGGATTCCTACGGCCTCTTCCAGTATTTTGAGACACCTCTTGTCATCTGGGCAAACTACGATATCAACAAAGATGGCAGATATAACGAACGTTTCGACAATATCAGTGTAAACTATCTGTCTTCTATGATCATGGACATAGCTGGTGTTCCCATGACAGCATACCAGAAGTTCCTCGTTGATATGGCGGAAGTGATACCTCAGTTCACAGAGCACGGATATATCGACGGTGAGGGCGTATTCTACGAGACAGATA
>JAEEKN010000335.1 GCA_016282435.1 Lachnospiraceae bacterium
AAAGCGCGCATGCTATTGGAACGACTTTATCCTCACCGACGTAACCGCCCCCGACCAGCGTCATCAATATTACACTCTGCAGTTTTCCGACAATAACCTTTTGAAACACATAATAAGTGACCAAAGCCATTATGATCTGCCCAGGATAAGTCCTCAGGAAATTGATGACCGGATTATCAGTCTCTCTTAGGGATTCTCGCACATACTTTATAGGTAGCGCGCTACCCCCCTAATTTGTCATTGATAATTGCGTTTTTCTCATTCATTTTTTACCTCCAGTTTCTAAGCTTTTATGCCGGATCAGGGGGCGTATAGACTATCGAATGTGTTGGTTAATTATTATACGCCGTACTTGATCACAGAGATTCATACTACTGATTTTTATGATACACTAACCAATATCTATATTCAATATAATATTCCCCCAGATCGAAATCTTATGGTAGAAAAGGTAGAAAAGAAGCCATATATAAGTGATCCGGATGAAATCGGTGTATTCGCACTTAGATTTCCGGAGAGACCTGATATGGAAAATTGAAAAACTCTTTTAGGCACCCGTAATTAATATGGCTGGTGCCTATTAGATTTTAGAGAACACTTCCGTAATTCACACTCTGCGTTGTCTGGCAACAGTTATTGCATCTGATATAAATTCCTCTTTTTTTACATAATCTGCAAGGTAAGGGATACAAAACATAACTTTTCCGTGTTCCGGAGCTGCTATTATTCCGTGATCTATAAGATATGCTCTTGGTCTGCTTAGTTTATTCTGAGATACACCTGATCTGCGAGCGATATCGGAAGCATCTGCTAAACGATCTGAATTCAGACTCTCAGACATTTTTATCAAATATGTTTTTTCACTATTTGGTAATTCTTACAATAATGGTTTCAGAGCCCGTTGTTCGTAGGTAAATATAGCATTTGTGATCGCAACCTCAGCTTCATCATCTGTAACATGATGTTTTTTTTCGGAAACATGATCATTTATATGCATAATAAGATGATAGCCAAGGAGTTGCATTATATATGGATGTCCATAACTAGCCTGATTTAGTTTTTCAATAATTGCAGGATCAAGTTCCAATCCATTGATTTCGGAAAAAATACTATTAAATGAATCTGTTGCCTCATCCCAGGTAAACAGACCAAGTTCTTCATGTGAGGCTCTTCGTAAATAAGTACAGCCCTCATGCTTTATCACTATCGAATAAGCGTAAGGAAGCCCTGCTACAGCCAACATAATATCACATCCTTTTCTAGAAGCCATTTGAAATGAATTACAGAGAGAAGATACATCTTCAATTGGAACCTTCTGAATCTCGTCGACTGTAACCAAAAGGCCGTTTTTAACCTGCAAGTCTGTCGAGTCTGTAATATCTGTAATATCTGTAATATCTGTTCAGCGAGGCAAAATATGTAAGCTATGTTGTTCCAAAATAGGATCTGATCTTAAAATCCATATGAAGCTGAAATACTGTATTGCATGTCCTAATCCCGCTTTATCACCGACCACCATTGTATATGACCCCATTATAAAATAAAAGGCTTATTCCATAAACTACTTGATTGTCATTTTGCAAAATGAGAAAATGGTATTCATCCGGTTATTGATATAACCATCGTATGAAAGGAGATAAAATGAAAAGAATTGGGAAAATTATAGTTTGCAGCGTGCTGTCTGCATCCATGGCGTTTTCACTTTTGTCACCGGTCATCGTGACGAAGGCTGCTACAGAATACAAGAGTGACACAAAGACACACGCGCAGATATTCAACGGAAAGGCGGATCAGTATTCCGGCAAGACCGTGATCCTCCACTCCAATGATGTACACGGACAGATCGACGGCTACGCTTATATCGCCGAGCTCGAGGACGACTTTGAAGAGGCCGGTGCGGAGGTCATCACCGTAGATGCAGGAGACTACTCCCAGGGCAGCCCCAATGTAAGCTATTCAAAGGGAGCAAATGCCATTACCATGATGAACGCCGCCGGCTATGAGATCGCGACCCTGGGCAATCACGAATTTGATTATGGTTACAGCCAGCTTAAGAAAAATATGAAAAAAGCAAAGTTTAAGGTGCTTTGCGCAGATGTATTGAAAAAGGGCAAGACCATCTGCGATCCAAGTTATGTCTATGATACAAAAAGCGGCGTAAAGATCGGCTTTTTCGGTATGGAAACTCCGGAGACAAAGACGAAAACAAATCCTAAACAGATAAAGGGTCTGACATTTTACAACAATACTGACGGCAAGACAGAGCTTTTTGATTGCGGAGAAAAGGTAGTCTCCTCTTTAAAGAAAAAGGATGCGGATATCATAATCGGACTGGTACACCTGGGCGTTGATGATGAATCAATGGGTGATGGTCACCGCTCCATAGATCTGTATGATAATGTAACCGGTATCGATATGCTCATTGACGGTCATTCCCACTCTGTAATGACAGAGGGTCCATCCGGCGAACCCATCCAGTCAACAGGCACTAAATTTGCCAACATCGGCGTTGTGGTCATTGACGATGCCAAAAAGCAGATCAGCGACCATTATCTGGTAAGTACCGATGGTCTCGACAAGGATGAGGCCGTTGAGCAAAAAGCCCAAAAGATAATTGATAAGATCGATGATGCCTATGGTGAGATAATTGCGGAAAGCAATGTTGTATTTGCTTCCGAAAAGTCGGAGAACCGCTGCTATGAGACCAATACCGGCAATCTGGTCACTGATGCCATGATGTGGCAGGCACTTAAGGATAAAGGCTCCCTTAAGGTTGCTCCTGAAAATGTAATAGCCATAATCAATGGCGGAACCTTAAGAGCAGGATTGAACAAGGGCGATGTTACCAAAAAAGATATTCAGACCATTTTGCCCTTCGGAAATACCATGTATGTGGTATATGTAAAGGGAAGCAGCCTTTTGGAGGTATTGGAGGCATCTACCTTCATGATCTCCGATTCCATGGGCGGTTATCCTCAGACCAAAGGGATCAAGTTTACCATAGACCAGACAAAGGAGTATGATCAGGGCGAGCCTTATCCCGATTCCACCTACTACAAGCCAGCCTCCATTCAGAGGATCAAAATTAAAAGCGTAAACGGAAAGAAGTTTAAAAAGAATAACACCTATGCCATTCTTACCACAGATTTCAATGCCGCAGGCGGCGATACCTACTATGTTTTAAAGAAGTCAAAGAATAAATTTGATACAGGCCTTCTAATTGATGAGATAGTTTCTGACTACATTGAAACCGAATTAAAGGGTAAACTTACAGCCAAAAAATACAAGAATCCAAGAGGGGATGTTAAGCAGATAACTGAATAGTCAAATACAATGGGGCTGTGAAAAAGGATCATAAAACCTTCCTTTTCACAGCCCCGAATTATATGGGTATAATTTTAAGCACCTTTTCGGAATTGTCCTTTTGTGGACCCGGGTCTTTCGACCAGTCCAAAGCGTAATAGGATTGAACTCGAAAAGCCTCAACTCCTACTTACATAGTAGCATTTCTACCGCCGCACAAGACGAAAATGTCTATCTATTGCTTCATAATACTTGTCATTTAACCACGCGTACGGGCAAGCAAGGAATATCAGTTTGCCGGTTTCTCTGCTTATTCCCATATGTGAATCCATCTTTGAAATTGTATCCATGCCAATCAGAATATTACCACTTCTGTTATAATTCACATATATGCTTTTTTGGTCTATC
>JAEEKN010000336.1 GCA_016282435.1 Lachnospiraceae bacterium
GAAGAAAAATAGGTCCTTGGATGGCTGCCTTTTCTTTCGGAACATCCTACTTCTCCGCGGTTATCTTCGTAGGATATGCGGGACAGTTCGGATGGAAGTTCGGTATCGCATCCACTTGGATAGGTATAGGTAATGCTCTTATCGGATCCATGCTCGCATGGGTTATCTTGGGCCGCAGGACCAGAGTTATGACAAATCATCTGCAGTCCTCAACAATGCCTGATTTCTTTGGAAAGAGATATGACAGCAAGGCATTAAAGATCGCTGCATCGGCCATAGCGTTTGTATTCCTTATCCCTTATACAGCATCTGTTTATAACGGACTTTCAAAGCTTTTCGCTCTTGCTTTTGATATTCCTTATGCAGCAGTTGTTATCGGCATGGCGGTTCTTACCGGTGTTTACGTAATACTTGGCGGATACATGGCTTCAAGTATGAACGACTTCATACAGGGTATGATCATGCTGGTAGGTATTGTTGCGGTTATCGCAAGTGTTCTTGCGGGACAGGGCGGATTTACAGAGGCAGTCAAGGCACTCTCTAATGTTCAGGCTGCTGAAACAGCTGAACAGCCCGGTGTATTTGCTTCATTCTTCGGACCCGATCCGGCAGGACTCCTGAGTGTTGTTATCCTTACCTCTCTTGGTACATGGGGACTTCCCCAGATGGTACAGAAGTTCTACGCCATCAAGAGTGAGAAGGCTATCAAGACAGGAACCATAGTTTCCACATTCTTTGCGATCATCATCGGCGGCGGTTCATACTTCATGGGCGGCTTCGGAAGATTGTTTGGCGGAGAAGGCGCTAGCTTCATCAACCCCGAGACCGGCGCTGTTGCATATGACGGTATAGTTCCCGCGATGTTACAGAGTTCCCTCAGTGATATCCTGATCGGTGTGGTTGTTGTACTTGTTCTTTCAGCTTCGATGTCCACACTTTCCGCACTTGTTCTTACATCAAGCTCAACTCTCACACTTGATGTCTTAAAGGACAATGTGATCAAGAATATGGATCAGAAGAAACAGCTCCTTGTTATGAGAATAATGATCGTGTTCTTCGTAGCTGTTTCAGTCATCATAGCACTTGATCCTCCTACAGCCATTGCACAGCTCATGGGTATTTCGTGGGGTGCTCTTGCAGGTGCGTTCCTTGCTCCTTTCCTTTACGGTCTGTACTGGAAGAAGGTTACAAGACCTGCCGTTTGGGCAAGCTTCTTATGCAGCATAGTGCTTACCGTCGGCAATCTTTTCCTGAACTTCTTCTCTTCACCCATTGTTGCAGGTGCTGCAGCAATGATCGCAGGTCTGATCATTGTACCTATTGTATCACTGATCACTAAGAATCCTCAGAAGGATAAGAACCGTGTGGAAAACATCTTTGAATGCTATAATGAAAACATTACTGTAAAGAAGTCAAAACAGCTTTCAGCAGAATAATAGAGTAGGATATATATCCTCAATACACCCGGACCCCGGTTGTGTTGAGGATATTTTTTTATGCGATAAATGCTTGCCAAAAAGGTATTCTGATGGTATACTTTTAACAACGCAGAACTATAAATTTAACGAATGGAGGAAGTGCAGATGAGGGTTACGGACGACATTATTTACGTAGGGGTTAATGACCATCAGATAGACCTTTTTGAGGGTCAGTATGTAGTACCGGAAGGTATGGCTTACAATTCATATGTGGTCAAGGATTATAAGATTGCCGTTATGGATACGGTGGACAGGAATTTCACGCACGAGTGGCTGGATAATCTGGCAAAGGCTTTGGGAGACAGGAAGCCCGATTATCTGGTTGTACAGCATATGGAGCCCGATCATTCGGCAAATATCGTTAATTTCATGAATACATATCCCGGAGCAACGATAGTTTCCTCACAGAAAGCTTTCGGAATGATGAAGAATTTCTTCGGGAAGGAATTTGAGGACAGACGGATCATTGTGGGTGAAGGTGATGAGCTTCCCCTCGGAAAGCATGTATTAAAGTTTATCGCGGCACCCATGGTTCACTGGCCCGAGGTTATCATGACCTATGATACCTTTGACAAGGTGCTGTTCTCGGCTGACGGCTTCGGAAAGTTTGGAGCTAACGATGTAGAAGACGATGACTGGGCATGTGAAGCAAGAAGGTATTATTTCGGTATCGTTGGAAAATACGGCGCTCAGGTACAGGCAGTATTAAAGAAGGCAGCAGGTCTTGATATCAGCAAGATCTGTCCTCTTCACGGGCCGGTTCTTTCGGAGAATCTCGGATATTATCTGAATCTCTACAATATATGGTCAAGCTACGGAGTAGAGTCCGACGGTATCATGATCGCATATACATCTGTTTACGGAAATACCAAGAAGGCTGTGGAGCTTTTGGCTGACAGACTGAAGGCAAAGGGCTGCCCGAAGGTTGTTGTGAACGATCTGGCTCGCTCTGATATGGCAGAAGTTGTTGAGGATGCATTCAGGTACGGCAGGATCGTTCTGGCTACTACCACTTACAATGCTGATATTTTCCCGTTCATGAGAGAGTTTATCGAGCATCTTACCGAGCGTGGATTTAAGAACAAGACCATCGGCCTGATCGAGAACGGTTCATGGGCTCCCATGGCTGCTAAAGTAATGAAGTCAATGCTTGAAGGCTGTAAAAATCTTACCTTTACAGATACAACCGTTAAGATCACTTCAGCGCTCAACGATGTGAGCAAGGAACAGGTAGAAAAATTAGCGGATGAACTCTGCATGGACTATATGGCAGCAGCTCCCGACACCGCGAACAAGAATGATCTGACCGCTCTGTTCAAGATCGGGTACGGTCTGTATGTCGTAACTTCAAATGACGGCAGCAAGGATAACGGATGTATAGTAAATACGGTTTCCCAGGTTACAAGTACTCCCAACAGGGTTGCCGTATGTATCAACAAGCAGAACTATTCACACCATGTGATCAAGCAGACCGGTAAGATGAATGTTAACTGCCTGTCTGTTGAGGCTCCTTTCTCGGTATTTGAGTCATTCGGGTTCAGGTCCGGAAGAAATACTGATAAGTTCGAGGGCACCGAGATCCTCCGTTCCGATAACGGACTGGCATTCCTTTCGAGATACATCAATGCTTTCATGTCCTTAAAGGTTGAACAGTATGTGGATCTTGATACTCACGGAATGTTCATATGCTCCGTGACAGAAGCCAGAGTCATGTCAGACAAGGAGACCATGACCTATACATACTATCAGGACAAGGTAAAACCGAAGCCCGAGACCGACGGAAAGAAGGGCTGGGTATGCAAGATCTGCGGATATATCTACGAAGGTGACGAGCTTCCCGATGACTTTATCTGTCCTCTCTGTAAGCATCCGGCATCTGATTTTGAACAAATAAAATAACAAAATAGAAGATGTCCCCCACCTCTTAGCGTAGCGAAGGTGGGGGGAGATCTTCGTTTCAGGCGGGGTTCAAGCCCCGACTGAAATGAGATGCGAAGCATCGTTTTGTTACCGAGGAAACGCAGAAGGCGTTTTCGAGGTGACTTTGACTATGAAAGCTTCCCCCTGAGGGGGAAGCCAAAAAATAAAAAGGAGATACATAACATATGGCAAGATTAGACGGAGTATTTTTCTCCAAGACATTATCCCGTCCTGTCCACTTTGTGGCAATACTTTCAAACGACATTGCGTTCGGTTCGGAGAACAACCCTAATTTCAAGCGTCCTACGAAGAATGTTTATCTCTTACACGGATACAGCGGATGCGATACGGACTGGCCTTCAAATGTAGCACTTGGTGATCTGGCAAACAGATTTAATGTAAATTTCTTCATGCCGAACGGAGACAACAGCTTTTATCTTGATAACAAAGCTACCGGCTATAAATACGCATCGTATGTAGGACAGGAGTTCATCGAATATACCCGTAAAACCTTCAATCTTTCGGACAAGAGAGAGGATACCTTCATAGGAGGTCTCTCCATGGGTGGTTTCGGAGCTCTCCATACCGGTTTTATGTTCAATGATACATTTTCAAAAGTCATAGCACTTTCCTCGGCACTCATCCAGGGCATGGTGAAGGTCCTGTCTCCGGATATGCCTGAAAATCCCATGGCGAACTATGACTATTACGCATGGACATTCGGGATAAAGAAGGATGTGGATTTTGAAACATCGGAGAATAATCCTGAATATCTTGTGAGCCGCCTGGTAAAGGAGAAAAAGCAGATCCCCGATATCTTTATGGCCTGCGGAACAGAAGATTTCCTGATCGAGCCCAATAAGCAGTTTAAAGCTTTCCTGGATGAGAACGGGGTACCTGTTACATTTGTTACGGCACCCGGTATACATGACTTTGTTTTCTGGAGAAAATTCCTTGAAGAAGGCTTAAAGTGGGCTTTGGAACAGTAAAAGCTTTGGGAAACGCCTAAAAATCGGCAATTTTTTGAAAAAATGTCGAAAAACAACGAAAAATCAAGGATTTATGCTTGACAAATCTATTTAATAATATTAAAATTGCGATGTGGAAATATTTTGCCTAAAAACACAGGCAAAGAAACAAAACAGGAGGTTATTCTAATGAATAAGACAGAATTAGTAGCAGCTATCGCTGCAAAGACTGAATTATCAAAGAAGGATTCAGAGAAGGCATTAAAGGCATTTATCGACGCAGTTACAGACGAGCTTAAGGCTGGCAAGAAGGTACAGCTTATCGGCTTCGGTACATTCGAAGTAGCTAAGCGTGCAGCTAGAAAGGGAAGAAATCCTCTTACAAAGAAGGAAATCACCATCAAGGCTTCTAACACACCTAAGTTCAAGGCTGGTAAGGCTTTAAAGGATGCTGTAAATACCAAGAAGAAATGATCGCATTCAGGTAATATTTTTGAAACCCCGCGGTGTTTATCGTGGGGTTTTTTAGCAGAAGAGGAGTAAAGTTTTGAGACTGGATAAGTATTTAAAAGTTTCACGGTTGATCAAAAGAAGGACAGTAGCGAACGAAGCGGCCGATTCCGGTAGAGTCCTGCTGAACGGCAAGGAAGCAAAGCCATCCGCGAACGTCAAAGTAGGAGATATCATAGAGATAGGGTTCGGTAACAAAACTGTTAAGGTAGAGGTATTGGCTATAGCCGATACCAGCAGGAAAGAGGAAGCAAAGGAGCTGTTCAGATATCTGTAAGGGAGTGATTCTATGGCAGTTAGAGGTTTAAAAAACGAAAGCAAGTTTTGGCTGGTGGTCATACTGGTTGCAGCTATGATCATCTGTGGTTTTGTTTTTTGGAAAACCTGTCTGCTTCAGGATGAAAAAGAAAAGCTGGACAACCAGCTGAACCAGATTCAGACTCAGATAGATTACGAAAAGAGACAGAACCAGGCTATCAATAACGAGATAAAGTATCGTCAGACCGATGATTATATCGAAGATCAGGCACGGGACATTTTCGGACTTCGTGATTCTGATGAGACGATTTTTAAGCCCGAAGAGGAAAAAACTTCGGATAAAAAGAAAAATGAATGAAAAAATCTTAAACAAGATTTCTAAATATATCGGTGATTACAAACTGATCGGACCCGGAGATACCGTAATAGCGGGTGTATCCGGAGGAGCGGATTCCATGTGCATGCTCCTGATTCTGGAGGAACTATCCGAGAAACTGGATTTTAAGGTCATTGTGGCACATGTCAATCACGGTATACGCGGTAAGGACGCGGAAAAAGATGCGGAGTTTGTAAAAGAGTACTGTGAGAAGAACAAAATACAGTTTGAACTTAGCTGCAAAGATATCCCGGCACTGGCGAAGGAAACGGGGACAACCTGTGAAGAAGCGGGGAGAAACTTTAGGTATGAGTTCTTTAGCGAACTCTGTGAAAAGTATGGAGCCCGTTCCATAGCCGTGGCACACAACAGCGGTGACAACGCAGAAACAGTTCTCTTTAATATTTTCAGAGGTTCGGGGATCGGCGGATTAAAAGGCATACTTCCGGTAAGGACCATACGAAGCGCCTTTGGCGAACTAAAGATCATACGTCCTGTCCTGGTGCTTTCGCGTGAGGAGATAGAAGGATATCTCAGAGAAAGAGGTCAGGGATACTGCACTGATGCCACCAACAACGAAGACGCATATACCAGGAACAGGATCAGAAATGTGATATTACCCGAGGCCAGGAAAGGCATCAATTCCAATGTCACGGGACATCTGGAGAATCTGAGCCGCCAGGCGGCCGAGGTATTTGACTTCATAGAACAGGAAACGGACAGGTACTCATATATTATCAGTGAAACAGCCGGTCCGGATAAAACCGGTAAACTGGTAAAAGTCGACTGTACTGTCTTAAAAAGCCTCCATCCCGTTTTGAAAAAAAGCATATTAAGGCATGCATTTGAGAGAGCGGCGGGACGGTTGAAGGATGTTGAAGAAGTCCACATAGAGGATATGCTCAGGCTGTCTGAAAATACGAGCGGCAAAAAAATATCGCTTCCGTACGGAATAGTTGCGGTGAAGGAGTATGACGATATTCTGCTGATAAAAGAGAATATTCCTCAGAAAAAAGATATAACGGTGGAACTTACCATTGTTGACCGGGATACGCTTCCGGCGCAGATTCCGAATGAAGACGATGTAAAGTGGTTTGATCTTGAGAAAATAACAAACGCAACAGAGCTTAGAACCATGCGTGAAGGCGATTATCTGGTGATAGGAAAGGACGCACATAAAAAAAGCCTCAAGCGTTTTATGATAGACAGTAAGATTCCTCTTCATGAGCGGGAGGATATTTTACTTCTCACTGAAGGAAGCCATGTACTGTGGGTGGTAGGATACAGAAGGGATGACAGCTGTCTCGTATCCGGGTCCACACAAAAAGTACTTATAGCAAAGAAAATACATTTATAAAGGTGAATTATGAGAAATTCTAAAGGTTTCGGAATATATCTGGCAATACTGGTGATCATGATAGCAGTGGTATTTCTGACCAGGAATATATCCGAGTCAAACTATGCAAAGTTCAGTTATCAGGCGTTTGTACAAGCCCTGAACAACAAGCAGGTCATCACGGTTACTTTGATACCTTCGGAAGAAGTACCCACGGGACTTGTCAGAATCCTCTTAAGTAACGAACAGAAAGCGAAGTTCAACTGTTCTGACATCACAGAGATAGAACAGCTCGTAAGAGATGCAAATGTTCCGTATACCATGGAAGAAGTGGAGAAACCGGGCTGGTTCATGACCAGTGTTTTCCCGTATATCCTGATAGCCCTGGTCCTTTTGATGTTCATGTTTATGATGAGTGGACAGGGATCTGCGGCATCTAACGGAACGAAGGTTATGAACTTCGGTAAATCCAGAGCGAACATGACCACAGGGAAGGACAACAAAGTAACATTCAAGGATGTTGCGGGACTAAAGGAAGAAAAGGAAGATCTGGAAGAAATAGTCGATTTCCTGAGGAATCCTTCAAAGTATACCTCGGTAGGCGCCAGAATTCCGAAGGGTATCCTTCTGGAAGGTTCTCCCGGAACAGGTAAAACCCTTCTTGCAAAAGCAGTGGCAGGAGAAGCAGGAGTACCTTTCTTCTCCATATCCGGTTCGGATTTCGTGGAAATGTTTGTCGGTGTCGGAGCATCACGTGTAAGAGAGCTGTTTGCCGATGCCAAGAGAAATTCACCCTGTATCATATTTATCGACGAGATAGATGCCGTAGCCAGAAGACGTGGTACCGGTATGGGCGGTGGACATGATGAAAGAGAACAGACACTGAACCAGATGCTTGTAGAGATGGACGGATTCGGTGTAAATGAAGGCATCATAGTGCTGGCTGCCACAAACCGTGTGGATATTCTGGATCCCGCCATTATGAGACCCGGACGTTTTGACAGAAAAATCGTGGTAGGACGTCCCGATATCAAGGGCAGGGAAGACATTCTGAAGGTACATGTAAAGAATAAGCC
>JAEEKN010000337.1 GCA_016282435.1 Lachnospiraceae bacterium
AGGCCGTGTGCTCGGTATGAACCCTGTAGCCGGCGGCAAGCAGGAGATTATGGCAGACGTTCCGCTCGCTGAGCTTTACGGATACTCCACAGACCTTCGTTCCATGACCGGAGGTATCGGAGATTACTCATATACTATCGATCGTTATGAGCAGGCACCCGCTGATGTTCAGGCTAAGGTTATCGAGGAAGCAGCTAAGTACATGACTGAGGATGAAGAGGCATAAAATAAGTGCTTGACTATTTTTGAATAATAATGTATTGTATGCAGGAGAGCTTTTCGAAGTTCTCCTGCGTTTTGTTACCGAGGAAACGCTGAAGGCGTTTTCGAGGTGACTTTGACTACAGTGAATGTTAACGATACAGACCGGTTCTAAATATCGGCAGGTAGAAATGAACATTCATGGTATATCTAGAAATAAGGAAGTAAGATATGTTTGAAAGGCTGTACCCTAAGGAGTGGGCGGATTCCACATACAATATAGATTTTGAGCGTTTTTACGAAGAAGGCTTCAGAGGTATTATCTTCGATATAGATAACACCCTGGTTCCTCACGGTGCCGATGCGGATGCCAGAGCCATAGAGCTGTTTAAGCGTCTTAAAGATATCGGTTATGATGTCTGCCTTCTGTCAAACAACAAAAAAGCCAGAGTAAAGAGATTCAACAAGGATGTAAACGTAAATTACATCTTCAAGGCACAGAAGCCTTATTCCAGAAACTACTATGCGGCAGCCATGAAGATGCATATATCGGTAAAATCCGTAATATGCGTTGGAGATCAGCTGTTTACGGACATTTACGGAGGAAACCTGGCAGGGATATATACTATTCTGGTCAACCCTATAAACAGACATGAGGAGATCCAGATAGTTCTTAAACGATTACTGGAAAAGTTTGTTTTGCATTTTTACAAGAAAAAACTGAAGGCAGAACATAAATCATGGCCGGGACGGAAATTTACTGGATGATGCGATATTGATTTGATGTCACATCACCCCACTGTCACATGATAAGAAAGAAGGAGAAATGATGAAAATTATGATTTTAAATGGTCCCAATCTGGATATGCTGGGAGTCAGACAGCCGGAAATATACGGAAATAAGGACTATGACGATCTCTGCTTCGAGATAGACGAATGGGCAGGAGATATGGGAATAATGGCGGATGTACGCCAGAGTAACTATGAAGGAGAGCTGGTAGAGTTCATCCATGAGGCATATGAGGACAATTTTGACGGTGTGATCATAAACCCGGCGGCATACACTCATTACAGTTATGCCATAAGGGATGCGCTGTTGATCCTGAACGTGCCTGTAGTAGAGGTACACCTCACAGACATCTCACAGAGGGACGAATTCAGACGCCATTCGGTCATCAGTGACATCTGTGCGAAGACGATAAAAGGTAAAGGATTTGAGGGCTATAAAGAGGCCTTAGAATTTTTTTTCGATTTATTGTAAAAAAAGATTGCATTTTTTTGCAACATAATATAAAATACATAAGTTAGATGTATTTAGATTTAATGGAGGATTTTTTTTATGATTTCAGCAGGCGATTTTAGAAACGGTTTAACACTTGAGATTGAAGGTGCAGTATTCCAGGTAGTGGAATTCCAGCATGTAAAGCCCGGTAAGGGAGCTGCATTTGTCAGAACTAAGTTGAAGAACATCATCAACGGAGGTGTTGTAGAGCGTACATTCCGTCCTACAGAGAAGTATCCTCAGGCTCACATCGAGAAGAGCGAGATGCAGTATCTGTACGCAGACGGCGATATGTACAACTTCATGAACACCGAAAATTATGAGCAGATAGCATTAACAAACGATCAGATCGGTGATGCATTAAAGTTCGTTAAAGAGAATGACATGGTTAACATGCTTTCATATCAGGGCAAGGTTTTCTCAGTAGAGCCTCCTATGTTTGCAGAACTTGTTATCACAGAGACAGAGCCCGGATTCAAGGGTGATACAGCTACAGGTGCTTCTAAGCCCGCTATCGTTGAGACAGGTGCACAGATCATGGTTCCTCTCTTTGTTGAGCGTGGTGATAAGGTTCAGATTGATACCCGTACAGGCGAATATCTTAAGAGAATCTAAGGTTTTTCTTTTGCCATTTCCTGATTATTTACGGAAATGGCAATTTTTTTGTTTTCAAAAAGTGAAAAGTGTGCTATAATCATTATGAATATCACGAAAGGATCGGTTTGCATTATGAAAACAAATAAGAATGTGGATTTTAAGGGCGATATAAAGATATCAGACAGTGTAGTTGCCAGTATAGCAGGTCTGGCTGCTTCAGAGATTGACGGTGTTCATTCATTAAGCGGCAACCTTACAAATGAGATAGTTGCAAAGTTCGGAATAAAGAATAACTCTAAAGGTGTAAAGCTTGAGATCAACCAGGGCAGCGTAGTAGCCGATATTTATGTAAACGTACTGTACGGTTATGCTATACCCGCTGTATCTTCAAAGGTACAGGAGAAGGTTAAGCAGGCTATCGAAAGCATGACAGGACTTAGTGTTGTAGGTGTTAATGTTCGTATAGTTGGAATCACGGTAAAAGTTTGATAAATCTGTAGATTTCAGAGGTGAATTATGACAGAAGACAGCAAGAAGGACTTAAGAGAACGACGTGAGCATCTTATGAGACTGCTTTATCTTCGTGAGTTTCATGAAAATGAAGAGATAGCGGAGCAGAATCAGCTTTATTTTGATGTGATCCTGCCTACCGAGGGTATTGAATCTGATGCTTCACCGGAGATTCTTGATAAGTATAACAAGCTGGTAGAGAAGCTTCCCGAGATAGATTCCGTTCTGATAGCCAGGATGAAGAACTGGAACATAGAGCGTATAGGCCTTGTAGAAAAGTCACTCTTGAGGCTTTGCGCGTATGAAATCATGTTCGAAAGTATCTCGGAAAAAATAGCCATAAACGAAGCCGTTGAGCTTGCCAAAACCTATGGCGGACAGCAGTCCGGAGGATTTATCAACGGTGTTCTGGCAAGGATAGTAAAAGGATTAGAAACCGATAATGAACAGTGAACTCTTAAAAAACAAAATAGTTCATATCAATGAGATTCTTGAAAATAGACTGCCTTTAGGCGATGAATTCGGCAGGATCTGTGAAGCTATGCGTTACAGTGTTCTGAACGGAGGAAAACGCTTAAGGGCTATTATGCTATTGGAAAGCTTTAGAATTTATTCGGATGATAAAGCTTTGGAGAAAAAGATCGTTGAACCCTTTGTCACAGCTATAGAATGCATCCATGGATATTCTCTGGTACATGACGATCTGCCCGCTATGGATAACGATGTCTTAAGGCGCGGGAAGCCTACGACCCATGTAGCGTTCGGACATGCCATGGGCGTACTCGCAGGGGATGCACTGCTTAACTATGCGTTTGAGACTGTTTCGGAGATAGCTGAAGACGCTGAGAAGGCTGATGCAGACCTGGCATTAAAAGTACTTAAGGCATTTAGGGTACTGGCAGTAAAGCCCGGATACAGCGGCATGATAGGCGGACAGGTACTCGATACTACTGTAAAGTATGAACCGGGAGTAGTGATATCAGGTTATGACGAGTTAAATGCATACGGTCGCAGGATAGAGGATCCCGCTAAACTGAAGTTTGTTTTAAGAGTATATGAATTAAAGACTTCGAGGCTTTTTGAGACAGCTCTTATGTGCGGAGCCATACTTGGAGGAGCCGGAAAAGAAGATACTGCGCTTCTGGAAGAGGCGGGAAGAGCACTGGGACTAGCTTTTCAGATAGAAGATGATATCCTGGACCTCACTTCAGATGCCGCTACACTTGGAAAAAGCGTAAATATAGATGAGAAAAATGATAAGGATACGGTAGCACGTATCCTGGGAATAGATACAGCTACAGAACTTGTAAAGATGTATACGGAAAAAGCAGTAGATTCATTAAAAAAGCTGAACCGTAATACAGAGTTTTTGCAGGATCTCTTTGAGAGCCTGGTATTTAGAAAACTGTGATGTATTGAAGATGGAGATATCATGAGTCTGCTTGATCTGATAAATGAACCTAATGATATAAAAAATATACCGGAGGATCAGCTGAAAGATCTTGCAAGGGAGATCAGAAGATTCCTGGTACGCAAGGTGAGCAATACCGGAGGACACCTGGCATCGAATCTCGGTGCTGTGGAGCTTACGATGGCGCTTCATCTTTTTTTGACGTTCCCGGAAGACAAGCTCATATTTGATGTCGGACATCAGAGCTACACCCATAAACTGCTGACCGGCAGAAAAGGAGGGTTTGACCGTTTGCGTCAGTTCGGCGGTATGAGCGGATTCCCTAACAGGAAGGAAAGTCCGTGCGATCCAGTAAATTCCGGACATGCATCCACATCCATATCGATAGCAGACGGTATAGTAAAAGCCAGGGACTTAAAAGGCGAAGATTACAAGGTAGTAGCAGTTATAGGTGACGGAGCACTTTCCGGAGGCATGGCTTTTGAAGCACTGAACAATGCCGGAAGGCTCAAGTCGAACCTGATAATCGTATTAAATGATAATAAAATGTCCATATCCGAAAATGTAGGTGGTATGGCAGCATATCTGGGCAAGATCAGAACCAGTTCGAAGTATACGGGACTGAAGATGAACATCGAAGAGAAGCTGAAGAACCTGCCGTATATGGGCGAAGGGATAGTAAAGAGGATCAAGACTTCAAAGGCATCCATAAAGAGCCTATTCGTACCCGGGATGCTTTTTGAAAACATGGGTATTACCTATATAGGACCCATAGACGGACACAATATCCCTCTGATGTTGAACGCATTTGAAGCTGCGGGGCAGTCAAAGACTCCTGTGCTGGTTCATGTAATCACTAAAAAAGGCAAGGGATATGCTCCTGCCGAACACGATCCGGCCAGCTTTCACGGAGTAGAGCCGTTTGATACCAGTACCGGTGAGAAAAAGGCTGAGAAATCCACAAAGTCATATACAGATATTTTCTCGGACACAATGCTCGGTATCGGGGAGAGCAATGCGAATGTTGTGGCCATCACCGCAGCTATGGCTGACGGGACCGGGTTAAAGGCATGGTCGAAGAGGTTCCCTGACAGATTCTTCGATGTTGGCATCGCAGAAGAGCATGCGGTGACCTTTGCGGCTGGTATGGCAGCGGGCGGACTCCATCCTGTGGTAGCCGTATACTCAACGTTTCTTCAGAGATCATTTGACCAGCTGATACATGATGTGGCACTCAACTTCCTGCCGGTTACAGTATGTGTTGACAGAGCCGGTATAGTGGGATGTGACGGAGAGACGCATCAGGGTATTTTTGATCTATCTTATCTATCAAGCATTCCGGGCTTTGCGGTTATGGCACCCAAGAACGCATATGAGTTTGAAGACATGCTGGTATTTTCCTGCAGTTATAACGGACCTTCTGCCATCAGGTATCCGAGAGCAAAGGCATATTACGGATGTAAAACCGATAACCCCATAGTACTTGGCAAAGCAGAAGTACTGCACGAGGGCAAAAAAGCAGCCATCATAGCCGTCGGAAAGATGGTGAAAGTACTCGACGGAGTACTGAAGGAACTCACCGACGAAGGATATGATCTGACCTTTGTAAATGCCAGATTCATAAACCCTATAGATTTTGAACTGATAGACCGACTGTGCGATACCCATGAGATCATCATCACCGCCGAAGAGAATGTAAAGCGTGGCGGATTCGGTGAAGCGGTAGCCCTGCACATGCTGGAGAACAGGAAAAACAACAGATTCCTAAATATATCCCTCCCCGACAGCTTCCTTACACATGGCAATCCCAGGGACATCAGGGATTCGATAGGTTTTGATCCCGAGTCTATCAAGAAAAAGATTAAAGCCATTTTACCGTAACAGAAAAGCTTTGGAGGTTATGTCCCTCTGATTTTATTTACTGCAATAAACTACATTTGGTTTATTGCAGTAT
>JAEEKN010000338.1 GCA_016282435.1 Lachnospiraceae bacterium
AATAGAGGCAGATATACCGGTGATAGACCTTGCGGACGGCAGGGTCTGGGAAGGTGCGCCTGAAAACCCGGAGAGGGTGAACAGTCCGGAGGACCTGATCTACTGCATCTATACATCGGGAACGACAGGCAAGCCCAAGGGCGTGCCCAACAGGAACAGGGGACTAATAAACAGAATCACATGGATGCACGGAAGGTATCCGCTTGCAGAAGGAGATGCGATACTTCAGAAGACAACGTTCACATTTGATGTTTCCGTATGGGAGATAATCTGGTGGAGCATAGTCGGAGCAAGGGTAGTGCTCCTTGGAGTCGGACATGAAAAGTCGCCCGAAGACATAAGGCATGCAATAGGCAGATATGGGGTAACACATATGCACTTTGTGCCTTCGATGCTGAATATGTTCCTCTTTGACCTTGAAACGAATGGTGGAATCGAAGAACTAAAGAGCTTGAAGTACGTGTTCTCAAGCGGAGAGGCATTGACTACAGACCAGCTCAAGTCGTTCAATAAACTCATCCGCAGCAATAACGATGGAACAAGGCTAATAAACTTCTATGGACCTACAGAGGCAAGCATTGACGTGACATACTTCGACTGTGAGTATGATTATAACGTTCTCCCCATAGGAAGGCCCATAAACAACACGCAGATATACATCGTGCAGGGCGCTTCAGCATGTGGTATAGGGGTCCCGGGCGAGTTGTGCATAGCGGGAGACGGCCTTGCGAGGGGCTACCTGAACCTTCCCGAGCTCACGGCGGAGAAATTCGCACCGAACATGTTCGGCGAGGGAAGGATGTACCATACGGGAGACCTTGCAAGATGGCTTCCTGACGGGAATATCGAGTACCTGGGGAGAATAGACGACCAGGTAAAGATAAGGGGCTTCAGAATTGAGCTCGGCGAGATCGCGAGCAGGCTGAGAGAATTGGAAGAAGTAAAAGATTGTGCCGTAGTAGTTAGGAATGACTCATTCGGTGAGAAGGCTATGCATGCATACGTGGTGAGCGATGAGGAACTGGATGTTTTCCAGATAAAAGAGTCGCTTGGCAAGATGCTGCCCGAATACATGGTGCCGCAGTACATGATGCAGATAGAAGCTATCCCCGTGACAAAGAATGGCAAGCTCGATAGAAAAGCACTGCCGGAAATAGTTGTTAAAGCTGGAAACGGGTATGTTGCGCCCAGGAATAGTATTGAAGAGACGTTATGCCGCGTATTTGGTGAGGTGCTTAATATCGAACGGGTCGGAGTGACGGATGACTTTTTCGATCTTGGAGGGCACTCGTTGAGGGCTACGAGGCTCGTAAACATGATAGAGGCTGAGACGGGATGCAGAATAGGTCTGAAGCTGGTGTTCCGTAATTCTACACCGGAGAAATTAGCCAAGTGTTTGGAAGAAAATAAGTCTGAAGATACTGAAGGGGTTCTATATGAACTGACAAAACAAGGCGGGAAGAAAAAGGAAATAAACTTGATATGCGTGCCTTATGGAGCTGGTCAGGCGATAATTTATAAGGATTTGGCAGATAACTTACCGGAAAATGTTGCTTTATATTCTGTACAGGTGCCGGGGCGTGATATCAAAGGTGGAGACAGCGAGCCGATGCATTTATCTGAGTTTGCTCGAGTCTGTGTCGCAGAGATTAAAGATAAGGTCAAAGGGCCGATTGCGGTGTATGGACATTGCGTTGGAGGAGCCCTGGCTATGCAGATTGCTCTTCTTTTGCAAGAGGAAAAACTTAACCTTATAGGAGTTTTCGAAGCGGTAAATTTTCCTGCCCCTCGATTACCGGGCAAATTTTTCGAATTATGGAATAAAGTATTTAATTTCGATAAATTTTCATCAACTAAGTCCTTAAAAGAATTTTTAGTAGCTATTGGAGCTGAAGATGCAGGAAATAGCGAGGAACAGAAGAAACTATTAAAAAATATGAGGTTTGATTCTCGTGAAGCTGAAGATTTTTTTACCAGGATTCTAAACTATACGCCGGATTTTAAAAAGCTGTCTGTTCCGATCTGCTGTATTATGGGTGAAAGAGATATAACCACTCCATTTTATCAGGAAAGATATCATGAATGGGAAGATTTTAGTGATGATGTTTCATTGAAGGTGATTCCTGAAGCAGGTCATTACTTCACAAAACACCAGCCAGGCAGTCTTTCGAAGTGTATTGTTGACCAACTTGAAGATTGGAGGAAGGCTAAGAATAAAGAACATGAACCGAATCCTCATAATGAGACTGACGCCAAGGCGGAAATCAAAACCAATCGGGTGAAACCCAGCTTGAAGATAATGCTCCTTGTTGCGATGGGACAGATTATCTCGTTACTGGGTTCAAGTATGTCAAGTTATGCATTGGGCATATGGGTAATGGGTGAAACCATAAATATTACTCCTTTTAGGAATATTAATATTATTATGCTTTTGCCTGCTCTTTTGGCAGCGCCATTTGCCGGACCGATAGTTGACAGATTTGACAGAAGAAAAGTAATGATAATCAGTGACTGTATAGCAGCGATGGGCACGATTCTAGTGAGCATAATGCTGTTTACAGGGAATGTGAATATTTGGTTTATATATCTGTCAGCGCTGCTGTCGTCCTTCGCGGGTGCGTTTCAACGGCCGGCGTATTTGGCGGCTATAACGCAGATAACTCCGAAAAGGTATTTTGGTCGAGTCAACGGTTTTGTTCAATCTGGAGAAGCAGCGGCTACATTTATAGCACCGATGCTTGCCGGTGTCTTGCTGATGACAATAAACATTAAGGGAATCATGATAATAGATTTGGCAACATTTATCATTTCAACAGTGGTATTGCTGCTGGTTAGGTTCCCGAACAGCATGTTCCAAAAACAGGAGGAAAGTTTTGCCAAGGAGTTCGTTGGTGGCTGGAAGTTTATAGCAAAGAGGAAGAGCATGAGGCTGCTGGTTATATTCTTCCTTCTCACAAACTTCTTTATGTCGGCTGCATCATTTTTATTTGAGCCGATTCTATTAAGCTTTGCAGATGCTTCAACTTTGGGAGTGGTTCTTGCGGCTCAAAGCTTAGGTATGATAGTAGCCGGCTTGGTAATTAGTATCTGGGGAGGATGTGAGTCTAGAGCGAAAGGTACGGTTGGTTTTGTGATCCTAGGAGGATTCGCAGCCGTTCTGTTTGGATTACGTCCATCAGCCCTGCTAACCACTGTGGCAATGTTTATCTGCGGAATGTCCGTTACGCTGGTAAATACGCATTTTCAGATATTGATCCAGTCAAAGGTCGGCGTGGAGTTACAGGGCCGAGTTTTCTCGATCAATATTATGCTGGTATCATTGTTCTCTCCTATTGCAGTATATTTGGCGGGGGTATTATCAGAATCATATTTCAGTCCGCTTATGGGAGAAAATCAGCCTGCAAATCAGTTCCTGCAGGCAATCGTAGGATCAGGAGCGGGGCGCGGTATGGCGCTGTTATGCGTTATCCTTGGAATTTTGACTATGCTGTGGGGAGTTCTCGGTATGCAATGGAAATCATTGGTAAATATGGATACGATTCTTCCCGATGCATCTCCCGGGGCGGTAATATCCGGTGATAAAGATAAGTTACAGGAGGCTATGGATAAATTACTGAATGAAACACAAAAACATTGAGAAGAGAGGTTGTTAGGTGACAGATCTGCTTAATGGATTTATGAATTTGATAATATGTATGTAAACAGATCATCAATGATGCCAATTAAGGCTGAGTACTTATGTAGAGTGAGTGCTCAGCCTTAATTTATCATTACTATTCTTGTGTTAATCTGTTTAATGAATGTTAATTTCAATAGTGGCTTCTTTACATACGGTTAAACGATATTCTTTGTCGAAATCCTTTGATATGTAAGCAAGATAAGGAGATTGTTCTGATAAGCAATGTATTATAAAGAGATTATCGGATTTCTTTTCCTCGTAAACAGCATCTAAAGGGATTTGCATACCTTTTCCGACTGCTTTAATATAACTTTCTTTGAGCGTCCAAAGTTCATAGAAAGCACCAGGTTGTGCGCTCTCATCAATAGAATGGAGGTAATTCTGTTCTTCGAGGTTAAAAAATGAATCGGCAATATCCATAAAAGGCGTGCATATTTTCTGGACATCTATTCCTACCGGTGATGTTGAGAATGCAGCAACACAATAATTCCCAGAATGAGAGACGTTGAAATGGATATTGGGGAAATTTACAAAAAATGGTTTCCCATAGATGTCTACCTCTCTTTGTAGGATTTTTGAGATATCGAAAGCATTCATAGAGGAAATTTGCGGGAGTTTTTGGGACATTACGTAAAGGATAATTAATTCCTCTCCTATAAGTAATTTTTTATCGGATTCCTGACGTTGTTTTTGTATCTTGACCTGGCGATCTATTGGGAAAATAGGGATATTTACGAAAGCGGATGGCGTTATCTCTGTCACTTCAATGGAAAAGATTTCTATATCCGTAAATATGCAGGGAATTTGATTTATATTATATTTGTTAGTGAATAATTCCTGATACATTTTTTCCATTTCAGCGTCTTAACCTTTCATAGCCGTATTTGAATATCAAGCACGATAATTACCATTATACAAAGGAAAACACAGATTGTTAGAAAAAAACTTGTATGAACCTTTAGGGATGGGGTTAGGGGGCATTTTTTGCTTATTGTCACCATCACAGATATAATGTTTATTATTATTTTGATGGGAGTGCGCATGAAAAACTTGTTCTGTGAAGGCCTTGTAGAAAATGATGTTTCCAAATTGCTTTTGGTACCCAAGAGTGATCTGCATAACCATTCCGGCAAAGGATGCACAATAGAATGGCTTAAAGAGAAATTAAAGGTAAACATTCCGAACCAGCCTGCAAGTTTTGATGGTCTGGAGGGGATGCAACAATGGTTTACTGAAACTATTAAGCCATATTGTAGAGGAGCTGAAGGTCTTCTGATCAGATGGGAAGGTGCATTTGCTGAGGCTAAGAGAAACAATATCAAAAGACTTTCAATGAACTTTGATGTTTCTGTAATTGATCTTGTTGGAGGCATGAATGTTTTTGTAAGGACTATAAATGAGTACCACAACAGATATTGTCCGGATATAGTATTTGAGCCGGAACTGACATATCTTTCATGTTGTGATATTGCTCAGGAATCGGACAAAATGGATGATTATTTTTCAAGCGGTTTTTTCAAGTCTATCGATGTATGTGGCGGAGAGAATATACAGCCTTTTGAAACTTTTTTGCCACTATACAGGAAAGCGGAGAAATACCATCTGTTAAAAAGGATGCATGTTGGAGAAACAGGATCTGCAGAGGATGTGAAAAAGGCGGTTGAAATACTTGGGCTGCAAGAGATACACCATGGCATTAATGCTGCAACTTCGCCGGAAGTTATGGCTTTCCTCGCAGACAACCAGATTCAACTGAATGTGTGCCCTAGTAGTAATGTGAAACTTCGATATGTTGCGGATTATAAGTATCATCCAATAAGAATCCTGTATGAGAGTGGAGTAAAAGTTACGATAAATACCGATGATCTGCTTTTGTTTGGCAGCACTATAGAGAATGAATACCTTTTGCTATACCGTGCAGGTGTATTGAGCGCTGAACAGCTAAACGATATCCGTGAAAATGGGCTAAACTCAAGAATATAGAAATATAGCACTTTGACTTATGAAGAATGCAATAAAA
>JAEEKN010000339.1 GCA_016282435.1 Lachnospiraceae bacterium
GGCACATCTTCCAATATATCTTTGTATTCCTTATCAACCTTTGTTCTGAAATCATTTAATGCATCCTGTAATACAGAAGCCGCATAATGCGCTGTCTCGGTATCCTCACTGTTAAGAGCCAGCGTAATGGAAGCCAAACTGTTCTTTATATCGCTCGATACGACATTCATCATCAGTGAACGCAGATCCTGCTTCTCCGTGATGGCTATGGCCTCCTCGAGAGGTATCATATTTCTTTCCTTGTCCTCTTCGGCCTTTGTCTCGAACTTCGGATGGTCCTTACCGAAGATAACGTCTTCGAGGTCTACCGGTGCCGACATGAACACCTTGTACCAGAGATAGGAAAGACCTATGAACACGAGTCCTACCACGGGACACAGGATGATCACGATAGTCTTTATCAGAATGCTCCGTTCCTTGCCCAGGCTCCCCGCGGTATTTGCAAAATAATATATCGCAGCGCCTATGCAGTTCAGAACCAAAAGGGTTATGATCAGGATACTCTGTCCGGTCTCAGACATACTATACCATCCTCCACTATTTCTGAATCAACACCTATCTTGTCAAATCTCTTCTGAACAAAATCCGCATCGTTCCGGCTCGTGTTCGAAAGAAGTACACGGAGACCTCCGTCCACCATACCCATGATATCGGTCTGTCTCAGGTGTTCACCGAGATTGTCGCTCACAACCTTCAGCGTATCTCCGTCCTTCATGTTTATCTTTACGAGCACACATTCAGCCAGTCCGTTCTTCTCGGCATTCTGGAATGCGTTAAGTAGAAGTCCGAAAGCTTCGGGTTCAAGCACCTTGGTTCCGGGGATATAGCGCTTCTCCTGGAGAGCCTGCAGGTATCTTGTGGATCGAACTACTGCGCTCTTTATCAGCGCTGAGATAACCACAAGCTGATTTGCCTGACCGAGCGTCATGTTCTCCCAAGGAAGAGTCCATATCATCAGTATGATCAGCGGCTTTCCGTCATCATCAAAGATCATATTTGCCATCATCGGGAGATTTTCCTGCATCTTCCTGTTTATAAATACTTTCTTGTTCGCGAGAACCTCATACATTTCTCCGAGCTGCTCACGATATTTTATGGAGTTACCGAGGCATCTCGACTTCTTCGAAGTAGCAGAGAAAAGTCTCGCGTACGAATCATTTACGACATTATAAATACAAACATCCTTGCTCTTTACCAGGGTCGACAACATATCTGCCGCATAGAAAAGAACCTCTTCCGGGCTCCTCTGATCGAGAGCAGAAGTGATGCTGTAAATCTTTCCTACGGAATCGTTCTGGTTGACAATCTGGGTTTCCAGAGCATCCTTCACTCGCACATTGCTCGAGTTTATATCCTTCATATCCCCCAGCTGGTCGGATAGGAATTCTTTCTCCTCCCGGCTCTCACGCCTCAGTTTCGTAATCTGGTCACGCATGTATCCGACTACGAGTCCCAGGATGAATATCTGAGCTATCCATACGTAGGTGTTTGTATCGATCAAAAGTTCAAATCCCGACTTGTCGTACATCTGTCTGAAGCAATATCCGGCTGTAGCCAGAACCGCCGAGAACACCGCCTGCTGCTGGCCGTATACTATGGCAAAAAGCAGTACGTACAAAAGATAAAAGTCAAGGTTTGCAAAATATTTACTGTCCGTGGTTCTGTTGTTCAGCATGAAGAACGGGATAAACGCTATCATGTTCTCCACGAACGGGATCATGGCCTTTACCAGCCAGCCGCCTCTGTCAAAGAAACGCTCTATCAGAGTCTTCTTCTTTTCCTCATCATTCCAGAATGCAGGCTTGTTGAGCTGCATGGTCCTCACGATTCGCTGGATGATGCCGTCATCGTTACAGTAGTACTGCTGTCCGAACTCTTCTATAAATCTCTGGTTTGAAAGAACTATCCTCTTCTTCTCACCGGGCAGGTTCAGTATCTGTGTATCATCACCCGTATACTGCTTTATCATCTCCGCCAGCTCAGGCTCTGTCTTCTCCTGGCACGAAGCGATATTGTACAGATTATATTTATGTTCCTTTGCTACGGAGACACGATAAATAAACTCTACTGCGTCAGTCTCATACAGAAGAGTAAACCTGCTGTTTTCATTTACGGTTATCTTGTCGTTGTCAAATGCCTCGAGGCACATCCTCGAACACTTGTCACGGCACTCGCTTCGCTTTTTGGGGATTCCGTATACATGGTCAAGTCTCAAAGTCAGGATATCTTTCTCACGGCTTGTACGATAGCTCTCGCACATTTCCTCGGCCTGAGCAAGGAGCATGTTCCTGACACCTATGGGTGTAGGCGCATCATCTTCGGTGAGGTCCCTGTCATTACTGAGACTGTATACCTCATCAGAAGACAGATATACAAATCTGCCCTTGTTCTTTACGGCATAGCTCATGAGGATATTCATCAGACCCGATGAATACTGTACGGCGTCAGCTTCTTCATGATTCCACTTATAATTGGTATCATAAGCGCCCAGGAAAATAGTGAGATCCATATGAATGCTTTCAAAGATCTCATTCAGGCACGCGCAGTCATACGGGAAGTTATATCTTTCAAAAACCTTCTGGTACGGTGCCTTGTCCGTCTTGGTTCCTGTGAGAAGGTACACTCTGTGCCCTTCTTTTTTAAATTTGATGATAAGGCTGTTGATCAGGCTGCCCGATCCGCCTATAAGAAGTACGTTCACAATGCCTCCTTTGGATTCTCCGGCTTAAAGCCAAATTCCCTCAGATGCATTTCAAAACCTGCGATGTCCTGCTGTACATCTTCGGGCTTTGAACTGTATCTGTCCGCTAGTATCTTAGTTATTTCGTCTTCATTCTTTCCTTCTTCGAGCAACTTGAATATCTCGGCTCCGGTCTCGTTCATGATCAGAGGCTTTTTGTACTCGCCAATCTCCTGCTCCATATCGAGAAGCCAATATACCCCCGCCGCATGACGCAGCTGAAACCTCTTGCTCATAAAACCCGTCTCCCAAACCCAAAGAAAAAAATGAAAAACATGATAGATTATCTACCGTCTTTGATTATACACGCTTTTATATAGGTTTGTAAAGTTTTTTTTAATAATTTGTTAATTATTTATAGTAGGTTTACCATAGCGATTTGGTTTTTGGACAATTTTCATAGTCAGCCATTTCTGAATCATTTTATAATTATCTGACAAATATCCGTATTTTCGCATCATCATGCAACAATTAAAACCTGTAATTTTTGTGTTGACAATTCCGAAATTGTGCAGTTTTCACAAATCTTTTAAAATCTCCTAAAATGAATGTTCGGATGCAAATCTAAAAATTCTATAAACCCCGGACCCAGTTATCCACAAAAAACAGCCTTATTTTTAGATGTTTTCGAGTTATAAACCATTTTATCCACTTTATCCACAAAAAATAACCACTTTTGTAGTCTTTAAAAAAAGGCTGTCAAGAAGAAACTTTGTTTTGTCATTTGTGATAAATTTACAATAAAATAAAAAATCTATTGACATCTAAATCTTTCGAAAATGAACAGAAGGGTTAGAATATTCTGAAAATTTATAACCCGTCATAGATTCTTTTTATATTGACCTCTCCCCTCATAATATGTTATGATACATACGTGCTTTCGGTACTTCCCGAAGCCGCCGATCAAAACAAAA
>JAEEKN010000340.1 GCA_016282435.1 Lachnospiraceae bacterium
CCTGATATTTCCCTTTTTTCGTTTTCTTTCGGCTAAACTAAGTAGAGAATCATATAAGTGTATGTTGAAATAACGGAAACAGGGAAAGGAGGTTTGGATGGAGAATAAATTAAGACAGGTTTTTGAATACCAGCGCTTTGAGAACAATTCGCGTTTGTCAAGTATGCTCGCGGAAGCTCTTGAGAGAAACGGGTTTTCAAATGAAGGCGAGCTGTCGGATGATGATGCGGGTCTGCTGAATGCTGCGGGACAAGGTTTTACACGTAAAGGACCAGGGCCTGCCGGGGGTCAGTTCTGATGGCGGCCGGGGCGATAGACTGGGAGACAGTCTACAAAGAATATGAACCGAAAGTCAGGGCATACATATATAACCGTGTGAATGACCCCGAAGATGTGAACGATCTGTGCTCGGATGTCTTTTTGAAACTCATGCAGAAAAAAGATGAACTCATGGAGATGCCGGGAGCGGTATCGACCAGGATATTCCTCATCACGAAAAGCAGGGTGATAGATTTTTACCGGACGCACAAAGTAAAATACGAGATACCGGAGGCTATGACGGACGGCATGGATTTGGAACAGCAGACCATAGACAAAGAGACACTTGAATCCCTGGCGGATGCTTTGGAACAGCTCGAGACGAGGCTCAGGGACATCATAGTTCTCCATTACTATGGGGAGAAGAAGCTCACGGAAATAGCCGAAGCCATGGGAATGTCATATAGGAATATAAAGATACTTCACAAAAAAGCGCTTGAGAGTCTAAAAAAACTGATGGATTGAGCATTGATTTCTACGATCATGATTCTAACGGAGGAGAATGGAATTGGAAAACAGTATTTTCAGACAAAAAAACATTGAAAAAGTCTCATCACCGGAAAAGCTTGATGATTACGTGAGGGTCACTACACCCGGAGTGTGGATAACCCTGATAGCCATCGTTCTCCTTCTGATAGGCGCAGTGATATGGGGGATTTTCGGAGAGGTAGCGGTACACAATGCTGACGGAAGCATCGATCTGGTATCGCCGATTTCATTTGTTACGAATTAGGAGTTTACTATGGGAAAGAAACCTATGACGAGCCCTGTTACAAAGGGCATAGCGAAGACTCCTGTCGTGATGCAGATGGAAGCTTTGGAGTGTGGAGCGGCTTCTCTGACCATGGTACTGGCGTTCTATGGGAAGTGGATACCATTAGAGCAGGTCCGTGAGGACTGCGGCGTATCGAGAGACGGTTCCAATGCGAAGAACATCTTAAAGGCTGCCAGGAATTACGGCATGACTGCTTCGGCATACAGGTACAGCCCCGAGAGGCTGAAAACCGTCGGGAAGTTCCCTATGATAGTACATTGGGAGTTCAACCATTTTATTGTACTGAACGGATTTAAGGGCGATGATGTATACATCAACGATCCGGCGAGGGGCAGTATAAAGATGTCCTTTGAAGAATTTGATGCGGGGTTTACGGGTGTGTGCCTCATGTTTGAGCCGGGAGAAGCATTTGTTCCCTCGGGCAAGCCGAAAAGCATCTGGGCCTTCGCACTGTCGCGTCTTAAAGGAGCAAAAGCAGCTCTTATATTTGTTCTGGTCACTACACTTATAGCCTCGATAACAGGCATTATGCTGTCGGGATTTTCACGAGTGTTTATAGACCGGCTTCTCACAGGATATGATAAGGACTGGCTGCTGCCGTTCATCCTGGGACTTACGGGTCTGGCGGTGGTACAGATCATAGCCGCATGGATCAAGGCTGTTTACAGCATGAAGATCAACGGCAAAATGGCCATAGTCGGGAGTATGTCCTTTATGTGGCAGGTGCTGCGTCTTCCGATGAGGTTTTTCTCACAGCGTTATGCCGGAGACATACAGCAGCGTCAGGATTCCAACGCCACTATTGCCGAGGTTCTGGTAAACACTCTGGCGCCCCTGGCGTTAGAGACCGGAATGCTCATATTTTATCTGGTAGTCATGATCCGCTATTCGCCGCTTCTTACAGCCATCGGTATAGCATCGATCCTGGGCCAGGTATATGTCTCGAGCATTATCTCTAAAAAAAGAGTGAATCTCACGAGAGTTATGATGCGTGACAGCGGAAAACTGATAAGTTCCACTATCAGCGGAATAGAGATGATCGAGACCATCAAGGCGAGCGGAGCCGAGAACGGATTTTTTGAGAAATGGTCCGGATATCAGGCCAGTGTCAACACTCAGAATGTACGTTACGAAAAACTGAACAATTATCTGGGACTGGTACCCGCACTGCTTACAGAGCTGGCAAATACCGCAGTGCTCGCTCTCGGAGTATATCTCTGTATGACGGGCGAATTCACCGTAGGTATGGTCATGGCATTCCAGGGATTCCTGGTTTCTTTCATGACACCTGCACAGACACTTATCTCAGCCGGACAGACCATCCAGGAATTAAGAACCGAGATGGAACGTGTGGAAGACGTTATGAAGTACCCTACGGATGTGGAGCTCGATGATGAGATAGACGAAGATGCCGATTATGAGAAGCTGTCGGGAAATGTAGAACTGAAAAATATTACATTCGGATACTCAAAGCTGGCACCGCCCCTTATTGAGAACTTCAGTATGAAGCTGACTACGGGAAGCAGAGTGGCTTTTGTCGGAGCTTCGGGCTGTGGAAAGTCCACACTGGCAAAACTTATCGCGGGACTTTATCAGCCGTGGGAGGGCGAGATACTGTTTGACGGAAAACACATCAATGAGATAAACCGAAGTGTTTTTACAGGTTCCGTAGCAGTGGTGGATCAGGATATTACCCTGTTTGAGGATACCATAGAAAACAATATAAAGATGTGGGACAATACCATCGAGGATTTTGAAGTGATGATGGCAGCCAGGGATGCACAGATATATGACGATATCATGCAGCGTGAAGGCGGATACCGTTATAAGCTCTCTGAAGGCGGACGTGATTTCTCGGGCGGGCAGAGACAGAGACTCGAGATAGCGAGAGTCCTGGCACAGGACCCTACCATTATCGTAATGGATGAAGCTACATCCGCGCTTGACGCAAAGACAGAATTTGATCTTGTAAATGCGGTAAAACAGCGTGGTATTACCTGCATAGTCATAGCACACCGCTTATCGACCATTCGTGACTGCGACGAGATCATAGTTCTTGATCAGGGCAAGGTCGTAGAACGCGGAACGCATGAAGAACTGATGGCAAAGAATGGGGCATATACGGAGCTTGTAACTTCCGAATGATGCTCAGCAAAATAAATATTTATAGGAGAATAAAAAAATGAAAAAAGAGAAGCTTATGAGATTTGTGATGCTTTTTCTGTTTGGCGTACTTTTTGTAGCCGCTCTCGGTGCAAATGATGCAAAGGCAGCAAAAAAGGTAAAGCTTTCAGCAAAGACAAAGGAAGTCAGAGTAGGCGAGACCGTTTCACTGAAACTCAAGAACGCCAAAGGAAAAGTCACATGGAAGTCTTCAGACAAAAAGATAGCAACTGTTAAGAACGGTGTTATCACTCCCGTATCTAAGGGAACTGTAAAGATTACCGCAAAGAACAACGGCAAAAAGTACACCTGCAAAGTGACTGTAAAAGGATACTATGCAGTATCGGCCAATATTACCGACACCGGATTTGAAGCTGATCATGTAACTGCTTTTGACGACTATCTGGGACTTATAAATGTAGCAATAGAGGATGAGATTTCCACGGTGCGTGTAGTAGACGAAAAGGGCAATGTAATCATAGAAAGCGATTATTTTGAAGCCGACGAGGACGGACTCATGGCATTTCCTGTAGATATATCGGATATTTCAGTCTGGAAGATGGAGAACGGACTTATCAAGGTAAACTTAAAAGGGTACTATAACGCCGACGGAACCAAGGCTTTCAGTCTGAATTTTGAGAACAGAGAAGGCGGATATGTACACCGTACAACTAATTTCAGTGACGGTATAGCCGTAGTTACTATATCATATTCGGAAAAAGAATACTATGATTACCTCATAAACGAAAAGGGTGAGGTACTGGCAAAGGTAAGCCAATATTCAGAAGATAGTGATAATATTGTATATGAGTACATATCCGATCCTTCCGAAGGAATGGCGGTTTACTGGCGTGATGAAGAAAACGGAGCGCTGTACAGAGGATGCTACAACAACAAGGGTGAGTTGACAGTATTAAAGGATGAAGAAGGTAACGGCATCTTTGATGCAATATGGGAATTCTCCGATGGACTTGCAGCTGTACGTGATGCTAAAACAGGACTTTTTGGTTTCATAGATAAGTCCTCCAAGCTCGTAATCCCCTGTATATATACAGGCTTTGTAGACGTGTTTAGGGACGGATATGCAATCGTGGATAAAAAAATCGGCGACACCGACTTTTCAGGTGTTATAGATAAAAAGGGTAACACTGTGCTGCCGTTCGAATATGATGAATACGGTTTCTCGAAATCACACAACTTTGACATGTTCACAATGATAAAAGACGGAAAGGCCGGAGTAGTCGACAAAGAAGGCAATACCGTGATGCCTTTTGAATATGAAACGGTCGCATATATTGACGATGATTTATTTGTCGGTAGAAAAGATGGTCATACCTATCTGTTAAACAAAAAGAATAAGGTAATACTCACAGAAGATGAAACTACATATTTTAACATCTATTACGATCATGCTGTAATGATCATAAATAAGGAAGCGAAGAAAGGTATCTGCAATTATGCGGGTAAAATACTGGCACCCGTAGAGTATGATGATGTTTCCGATATCACCGAAAAAGGTATTTTATATGCTGTAAAGGATGGAAAGGTATATCGCATTCAGCTTTCAGTAGAAAAATAATATGAAATAATAAAAAAATTATTTCCCCTTTTTTGGCTACATTCGGCTATATAATTGTAAACAAAAAATCAGTGCCCGGAGAGGCATAAATATTTAAAACCGAAAGGAGAACTACTATGAAAACAATGGAAGAATTACTTAAGGAGATTGACGGCTCAAAGGAACTTCAGGGAGAATTTGACAAGATCGACAGCGCAGATGAGATGGAAGGCTTCTTAAAGAAGCAGAACTGCGGTGCTACAGTAAAGGAATTTATAGAATTCTTAAAGTCAAGATTTGAAGGAAGCATCAGTGATGATGACCTTGAGTTTGCAACAGGTGGAGCAGGCAATACGTCTAATTATTATAACAAATTTATTTCAGACTATAATAAGAAACCTGGAATGGGTCGATAATTTTGTTATGACTTTGAAATCAGCGGAATAATTTGAGGAGAACAGTATAACGTGGGATGGTTTGACGAACAGATAAAAGACAGGATGCGGGCCGACAACGATGTGTTTGAAGACTCTTTTCTTCGTGCGGCCGGAGTCATCCTAGGCCGGAGGCTCTCCGCAGCTATGAACGACCAGCGGCAGGCCGCCACCGATGCTATCGGAGAAATACTTAAATGCTACCATATAAAGCCACGAGAGGTGCCGGACAGCATGACGGATATGAACGATACTCTGGAATATCTGCTCCGTCCCCACGGTATAATGCGTAGAAATGTGACATTGGAGAAGGGCTGGTACAAGGATGCTTCCGGACCCATGATAGGAACACTGAAGGAAGACGGAAGCATCGTGGCTCTGATTCCTACGGGAATGTCCAAATACAGCTTCTTCGATGTCAAATCCGATAAAAGGATAATCCTGAATTCCAAGACGGAAAAACTGATAGACAAGGAAGCCATAGCTTTTTACAAGCCGTTTCCTTCGACCAAGATAGGTGTAAAGGGACTCTTAAGATACATCGTGGACAATATCCGTCCCGTAGATATCTCACTGGTAGTTATAGCACTGGTGGCGGTAACGCTCATAGGACTCCTTACACCGAAGCTGAATCAGATGCTGTTTTCGGATGTACTCGAAACGGGTACGACGAACGGACTTATCGCCATATCGGTATTTATCCTGTGTGTATCCTTTAGTTCCCTGTTACTGGGAACAGTTAAAAATCTGCTGGTATCGAAGCTAAAGACTCGATTGTCACTTTCGGTAGAAGCAGCAACTATGATGCGTATTTTAGCTCTGCCGACCGGGTTTTTTAAGAACTATGGTTCGGGAGAGCTTGCAAAGCGTTCACAGTACATAAACCTGCTGGTTGAGCAGCTACTGGAGATGGTGCTTTCCACAGGACTTACATCGGTGTTCTCGCTGGTTTACATTTCGCAGATATTTGCATATGCACCGGCACTTGTGGCACCGGCATTACTCGTTATCATCCTGACGGTAGTTATCTCGGCTGCGTCGGCGATTTTGCAGATACGTATTTCGCAGCAGCAGATGGAACTCGCTTCCAAAGAGAGCGGTATGAGCTATGCTCTGATCTCCGGAATCCAGAAGATAAAGCTGTCGGGAGCTGAAAAAAGAGCGTTTGCCCGTTGGGGTAATATGTATACAAAGAGCGCGAAGCTGCTCTACGATCCTCCGATGTTTATAAAGGTAAATGCGGTATTTACCACTGCTATATCCCTCATTGGAACGATCATCATATATTATTCCGCAGTAAAAAGCGGAGTATCAGTTTCGGAATTCTATGCGTTTAACGTGGCATACGGCATGGTGAGCGGAGCATTTACAGCCCTTGCCGGAATAGCCCTCACAGGCGCAAAGATAAAGCCCATACTTGATATGGCAAAACCCATACTCGAGGCCATACCTGAGATTTCCGAAGAAAAACAGGTGGTTGAGAGGCTGATGGGCGGTATAGAACTGAACAACGTAACATTCACCTACAGTCCCGATATGCCGAACGTCTTAGACGGCATATCACTAAAGATACGTCCCGGACAGTATGTAGCCATATGTGGTAAAACGGGTTGCGGAAAGTCCACTCTTATGAGGATCATGCTTGGTTTTGAAAAACCTCAGAGAGGCGGCGTGTACTATGACGGAAAAGACATAGAGCGCATAGACCTGAAGTCGTTAAGACGCAGGATCGGTACTGTTATGCAGGGAGGCAAGTTGTTTACCGGCGATATTTATTCGAATATCGTGATCACAAATCCCAGACTTACGCTTGATGATGCATGGGAAGCAGCCGAGATGGCAGGCTTTGCTGATGATATCAGGAACATGCCGATGGGAATGTTCACACTCATATCTGAAGGCCAGGGCGGTATATCCGGCGGACAGAGGCAGAGGCTTCTGATAGCCAGAGCCATCGCACCCAAGCCCAGGATACTAATGTTTGATGAAGCTACTTCGGCACTCGATAACATCACTCAGAAGATAGTATCCGACTCACTGGACAAGCTGAAGTGCACCAGAATAGTTATAGCACACAGACTTTCGACCATAAAGCAGTGTGACAGGATCATAGTCCTTGACAAGGGACATATCATTGAGGACGGTACTTACGAAGAACTGATAGAGAAAAACGGATTCTTTGCTGAGCTCGTGGCAAGGCAGAGAGTAGACATCTAAGGAAATAAGGGTTTATCCCTAAATTATAAAAATTGGAGGAAAAAACTATGACACTTGAAGAACTTTATAACAAAGTAATGTCCGACAGGGACATGATGGCTGAATTCGTAAAGGCATCGAGCACTGATACACTGTCTGAATTTGCAGAGAGCCAGGGATGCAAGGCAACCAATGTTGAGATCCGTAAATATTTTATGGGAAAATGCGGAGATACCGTACCTGAGGATAGCGAAGGCGAGATAGCTGATGATGAGCTTGAAAACGTATCGGGCGGTTCCATCATGTTCTTCAAATGGGTATCAAGTCTGTTCACTACACTTTTCGGAGGAGGAGAAGCAAGCGAATTTGTAAAACCCACATTGGGTTCACACAGATCATCTTCAGTTGTTACTACAGCACCCACACCGTGTCCCGCACCTTCAAATACTCGCATGATTGGTGGCGCTCCCGCTGCCAGCAATGCAGTGCTGAAGAAAAGTGGCATGGGCAGCAACAGTGACATTACTGTCAGACTGTGCTAGGATCATGGTAGCCGGTTAACGCAAAGAATATAAATATACGAAAGACGAGGATTGACATCATGACAGTTACGGCTCAGAAGGATGGAAATAAGCTCACGGTCACAGCGGAAGGAAAGCTTGGAACTACCGCTGCTCCCGAACTTGAAAAAGCGGTAAAGGACAATATCAGCGGAGTGACCGACCTGGTGTTTGATTTCGGTAAGCTGGACTATATGGCATCCGCAGGACTGCGTGTTCTGATGTCTGCCGCAAAAGTGATGAAAAAGCAGGGCAGCATGAAGATTATAAATGTGACCACTCCGGTTATGGATGTTTTTACATTCACCGGAATGGCAGATGTTCTCGATATCGAAAAGGCTTAAGGGATATATGAAAAACGGAAAAAAGAAAAAAATATCGGGTGTCATAACGATACGTCTTTTTATCGCGGTCTTTATCGCCTTTATCGTTTCATGTACAGTGACTTATGTTTTGCTTCATTATCAAAGCAGTAAGAATGCAAAGGAACAGCTTAAGTACGCTAATACCTGCATGGCATTAGATCTTACCACGACGGCCGGCGGCTATATGTTTGAAGATTCGGTACGGCTTCTTTCGGTATATGAGAACGAAGGTATAGAAGCGGCGGCACAGTCGCTCGAAGGCGGGAACTATACATATTTTGCAAAAAGGGACGGAACGATATTCCTTTCGGGAAACAAAGAATTCATCGGGAAAAATGTCCGGGATATAGAATATGTCGGAGCAACACTTGATGGTCTTTATGACCGTGGAATTCCAACGGATGGGACAGCGCTTTATAATATGATTCCCAAGATGGTAAAAACGTTGGACGGAAAGCTTGACGTATATTATGTTATCATGGTTTCCATTTTCGAACCCGATACAGTACTGCTTGCAGCATACAGTCAGGAGTCTTATGACTACTATACAGAATTCGCGGGTCAGCTCGTTGCAGTCAACAGAACAGTTGGAATGGGTGGATACAGCGCGATAATCAATTCCGAAAAAAAAGTTATTGGAACTTCCGATACACAGTATAACGGAACCGAATTTGAGAAAAAAGATCTGATCGACCTGTATAACGAAGGAAAAGATGGCGGCACCCTGGAAGAAGGCTTACCGATAAACTATAGTGGCGAGCTAATGGACACCGGCCTCAAGATGATGATAGGAAGAGACGTATTATTTGGAGAGGACAGTTATTATTGCCTGAGCAGAATTAACGGGGTTTATCTGTTAAGCCTGTATGAATACTCCAGGGTGGTTTCCGAGGTCAATGATACGATAATACTTATCGGAGTTATCGAGGTTATCATCTTTGCCGTGCTGTTTATAGCACTTCAGTTGCTTATAAAACTCAGGATTACCAGAAAGATAAATGCGGTCAATGTCTCCCTGGCAAAAATCACCGAAGGAGATCTGGACGAACACGTGGAAGTCAGGGATACCCGTGAATTTGATGCCCTCTCCACCGATATAAACACAACCGTAGATAAGCTGAAAGAATACATAGCCGAAGCTGCCGCGCGTATAGATGCCGATCTGGCTGTAGCCAAGGCGATACAGAGTTCGGCGCTTCCGAACGTGTTCCCTCCTTTCCCTGAGAGGAAGGAATTTGAGCTTTTTGCTGTTATGAATGCGGCAAAAGAGGTCGGCGGTGACTTTTATGATTTCTATATGCTGAACGACCATACACTCGGCTTCCTGATAGCGGATGTATCGGGAAAAAGCATACCTGGCGCGATGTTTATGATGACATCAAAGACCATTATCAAGAGTCTGGCCGAAAGCGGTATCGGACCCGCAGAGGTATTTACGATTGCTAATGAAAAGCTCTGCGAAGGTAACGAAGCGGAGATGTTTGTGACCGCATGGCTCGGATATATTGACTTAAGTACCGGACTTGTCCGTGTGGCAAATGCCGGTCATAATCCGGTAGTTCTCATTCGGGACGGACAGGCCGAGTATCTCACCTTAAAGCCCGGTCTGATGCTCGCCGGAATGGAAGGAATACATTATAAAGAGCAGACCTTGCAGCTTAAAAAAGGCGATATACTGTATCTGTATACGGATGGTATCACCGAGGCTATGGACAGATCCGAGGAACAGTACGGTGAGGCCAGGCTTCAAAAGCTTCTCTCGTTTGGATCTAAATATCCGGTTGCCACGGATGAGAACGGAATCGCAGGGGCTGTATGCGATATAGTCACAAAAGATGTAGCGAAGTTCACGGACGGAGCAGAGCAGTCGGATGATATCACGATGCTGTGCCTGAGATATCTGGGATAATATAATGTATAGTAGACTATGCCTTCTCCTTGGAGGGGAAGGCGGCTGCAAAGCAGCCGGATGAGGTATGTCAAAAAGGGAGGCAGAAATGGAAGAACTCACAATAGAAGCAACGCCTGAAAATATTGACACGGTGGTAGAGTTCGTGGATTCCAAGCTTGAAGAATTCGGATGCGATATGAACGAACAGATGGCGATAGATGTTGCGATAGATGAGCTTTTTACGAATATAGCATCATATGCTTACTCTCCGGAGGTGGGTCTTGCTACCGTACGGGTCGACCTTAAGGAAGACACCATGTCAGTCGAGATTACTTTTATCGATCAGGGAAAAAAGTTCGACCCTCTGGCAAAAGAAGATCCTGACACCACCCTTGACATCGAAGACAGGCCTATCGGAGGCATGGGCATCCTTATAGTAAAAAAGAGCATGGATTCCGTGGACTACGAATATAAGGACGGAAAAAACATACTTACTATAAGGAAGAAAATAAAAAAAGATCCGGAATAGAAAATTCATAGTAAAAAATATAAAAAACTAACCAAAAGTTAGTTTTTTTATTTTTCAGGTGTGCTATAATGTAACAAAATGATGTGGAGAATCATTTTGTTACCGAGGAAACGCCGCAGGCGTTTTTGAGGTAATATTGATGGAGCTTACCGAGGAAACTATAAAGACTTCCCCTCGAGGGGAAGGTGGCTGCAAAGCAGCCGGATGAGGTGCATCATCGTGATTAACAATGAACATTAACAAATTCAGGGAGAAAAGTTTTGAAAGAAAAAAGATCCTTAAAGAAAACCATAATAGATTTCTATACAAAAGAAAAATCACTGGATGTTTCGCTGTTTAAATTGCTCGGAACCGGTGGAATAGCAGTGAGCCTGACAGGCGCCATACAGGATATGTTTACGTCTTCAGATCTCATGGGAACCGTGATAAACCTGCTGGCAGCTTTGGCCTCGGTCATCCTCATGTGGTTCGTTCACACCACCAGAAAATACATAGTCGGCTACCTGATCACTTCTGTGGTGGTTTTCATGGCGCTGTTTGCATGGCTGTTTCTTGAGACAGGCGCTATGCTGGGATCCATACCGTATTTCTTTTCGTTCGGTATAATATTTACGCTTCTGATGTATAGGGGTGCGCTCCTGTGGATCATGGAAGTGATCCAGATACTGTTCTATGCGGGAGTATGCTGGTTTTCATACAAGTACCCCGAGTATGTGGCAGAGTTTGAGACACCTGAAAAACAGTTCTACGATCAGCTCGCAGGTATCATAATGGCAGCTATCGGCATAGGCATGGTATTCATGATGTATATCAGGGAATACAGAAAGCAGCAGAAGATAGCCGAAGAGTCCAGTAACGCAAAAAGTATTCTTTTGGCAAATATCAGCCATGAGATCAGAACACCTATAAACATGCTTCTCGGTATGAACGAGATGATACTCCGTGAATCGGAGAATTCGCAGATAAACGAATACGCCCAGAACGTAGACAATGCGGGTCAGCATCTGCTCTTCATGGTAAACCAGTTCTTAGATCTCTCTCGAATCGATATGGGAAAAGAAGAACTCTTCGAAGAAGACTTTAATATGAAGAAGGTCATATTAAGCCTGGGATCGTTCTTTGGCAAGGAAGCGGAGAAAAAGGGACTTGAATTTGTCATGGATATCGACAAGAATATCCCGGTAAACTTCTACGGCGATTCCAGAAAACTCTCACAGATTATATCGAACCTTTTGTCGAATGCCATAAAATACACTTCAAAAGGAACCGTCGTATTTACCGCCAGGACCATAGACAGGGATCAGCTTGAAAACAGCGGGGAAGGAAAAGAGCAGGAAAATAAAAAGACCCGAAGATTTATAAAGAATCAGGAAGAACAGGAAGAAAAGGACGAAAAATATTACATACACTTTGAGGTATCCGATACCGGAAACGGAATAGCGGAGGAAGACCAGAAAAAGATCTTCGAAAGCTTTGAGCGAGTAGATATCATAAGGAACCGTAGCATAGAAGGTACGGGACTGGGACTCGCCATCTCGAACAAGCTGGCAAATCTCATGGGTTCGGAGATAAAGGTTAGCAGTCAGTACGGCTTAGGAAGCGTGTTCTGGTTTGACATAGGACTTCAACCCGGTAAGGAAAGCGAATCCCATTTTGATGCGGATGCACTGTTTATCGCTCCCGAAGCCAAAATCCTTGTAGTAGATGATAACGACATGAACCTTCAGGTGGCAAAATCACTGCTTAAAAGAACCATGGCTATCGTGGATACCGCAGAGTCCGCAGTGGATGCATTTAAGAAGTGTGAGAACAGGGATTACGACCTGATTCTCATGGATTACATGATGCCTGAGATAGACGGTATCGAGGCTATGGACTTCATCAGAAAACTCGATGCAGCGAGAAACAAAAGAACGCCCATACTGGTTCTTACTGCGGATGCCACACCGGATAAAAAGGAGTTTTTCTTAAACAGCGGTTTTGATGATTATCTCTTGAAACCCATAGACACGTCGCTCTTGGAGAATGCGATGAAGAAGCATCTCCCGAAGAAACTGGTTATAGTGGTCAGTGACGAAGTGCAGAAAAAACTGCCCGAAGAAACGAAGGAAAAACTGGGCAATATACTTAAAACACACGATATTTCCATAGAACTGGCACTAAAACATTTGAGCGGAGATATACTCCAGTATGCCAGAGTGTGCGGATTTTTCCTGGAAAACAGCGGGGAAAATATAAGTAAGCTTAATGCATATATGGAGAAAAAGGATTATAAGAACGCTGCCATCCTGGTCCATGCCATAAAAGGAAATGCCGGGAATGTCGGTGGAGAAGATCTGTATTACTCAGCCAGGCGTTTGGAAAAAAGGCTTAAGGACGGCGATGAGGAATATGCAGTCTCAGCTCTTCCTCTCTTTATCATGAAATGGAACAGGGTGGATAAGGGCTTAAAAGAATTCCTTGATGAATTTGAAAAAGTGAAACCTCTGCTTGAGCTGGAAACGGAAGTGGTAGAGGAAACCGAAGACGAAAAGGACATCTGGGACGAACTGCTTGAGGCTGTGAGCATGGGTAACCAGTCACCCGCACTGAAGCTTATCGACAGGCTCATGCCTGTAAGCAACCGTAAAGATGTACTTTTGAGAGTTCAGGAGCACATCCGAAACATTGAATTCGACGAGGCCGAGGAGCTTCTGAAAAAAGTATAGGAAGGAGAACGCACATGTCAGAAAGCAGAATACTATGTGTCGATGATGACATCAGCATGCTTGCTACTATAGAAGATATCCTGATGAATGCCGGGTATAAAGCATCCCTTGCAAAATCAGGGAAGCAGGCATTGGACTTCTTGAATAAAAATATAAATTTCCAGCTGATACTTTTGGATGTAGATATGCCGGAGATGGACGGATACGAAACATTTAAAGCTATACGTGAGCTGGAATGGGCTAAAGAAATCCCCATCATATTCCTGACAGGCATGGATTCGCCCGACTTTGAGATAAAGGGATGGGAGTACGGAGCAGCCGACTACATCACGAAGCCTTTTGTAAAGAGTGTATTCCTGGCCCGTATCAAGAACAGGATCACTTCACCCATAGCTTCGTCGTCATATAACCAGGAAGCACTGAGGGACTTTAAGGCTACGCTCTCCGAATTGGAACTAAGTATTGCCAAATTCGTGGCTGACGGATTGTCGAATTCGGAGATATCCGAACAGACACATTATACATACGGATATGTTAAACAGGTCGTATCAGCCATCCTGATCAAGATGGATATGAAAAAACGTTCCGATATCAGGAAATATTTGAAAAAAGGAATCCTGAACGAAGAAGAAATAAATGCCGAATAAATAAATGTAGAATAAATATATTGTATAGTCATAAAAGAGATGGTGATAATTTTTACTTTTTGGTAAAAAACGGCCATCTCTTTTTTTATTTTTAAAATGCCCCAAAGAACAGATGTTTGTTTTTAAATATACTAATAATATATTTTACCTCAATATCTTTTGAAAAAATATAAAAAACACCCCAAAAAACTAACCAAAAGTTAGTTCTTTAAATTTTTATATGTGCTATACTTATATTGTGATCGTTTTACACAACGAAACATTTTCATATATCCAGGAGGAAGAGAAATGACAGATCAGAAAAAGAAAATCATGCTTTTTGCAAGTGCGGGTGTAATACTCGTGGCAGTCGTAGTTATCATTATCCTGTTGTCAAGTTCGTCAAAGACGAAGGACCCTGCACAGGATGCCACAGTGAAGGAGGATACTTCCAAAACTGTGACAAAGCAGGCTGAAGCAGATATCACACCGGCTGCGGCTGAAGAAGATGATGAAGAATATTATGAATCAAACGGCCAGGTTACAGAATCAAAGATTAAAGGTATAAACCTTACACTGTTTGACGGTAAGGATTGTACATGTGAATATACCGGCGAGTTCAATAAATCAGGTGAGATGGACGGCCAGGGTGAATTAAAGGGAACTTATGTAGTAGGGGAAAACGGAGAAGTAACTGTTAACTTCATATTATCAGGTACATTTGATGACGGTCTGCCCAAGGGACAGGGAACATCATATGAGGATTTTGGAAGCGGAATCTCTCGTACATATACAGGAAACTTTGAAAACGGTATGTGGAACGGCGAAGGAACTCTTGAACAGGTTTTGGTATCAGGAGAACTTACAGGAACTTCAGTAACAGGTAACTTTGTAAATGGATATGCGGTAGGAAAAGCAACTACAGTTTATACTTATAAAAACGGAACTAAAGTAACATACAAAGGCGAGATGGCAGATGGTTACCCGAATGGTAAAGGAAAGTCAACCGCAAAGCTTGCGAACGGAGATACCATTGTAACAGAAGGAACATTCGTAAACGGTTCTTGTGAAGGAAGTAAATGTAAGAGAACAGAAAAAACTCCAAAGGGTACAGATGAAAACCCTACGCTTGTTGAAAGAATATTTGAAGGAGAATTTAAGGGCAACGAGCCTAACGGTAAGTGTTTAATGACAGAGACTTCTAAAGACGGATCAGTTTGCTATACTGAAGGAACATTTGTAAACGGTAAAGTGGAAGGTACAGGCAGCAGCATTTCATATCAGGCAAACGGAAACGTTATCCAGTATGAAGGTGGCTATTCGAACAGCAGCTTAAATGGTATGGGTACCAGAACAGTGACTTTTGCTTCCGGTGATTTCACTCAGATGACCGAGACCGGAAACTTCACAAACGGCCAGCTTGAAGGCACCAGCTGTTCACTTGTAGGATATGGCACTGATGGAAGCAAAACAGTTATGGAAGGAACATTTAGCAACGGACAGTTCGTATCGGGATCCATATCAAAGTTCAATAAGAACGGAAAGCTGATAGGCAGCAGCACAAAATAAAAAATCAGGAGGAATGATCGATGGGAAACAGTAACGAAGCTGAGGCCCTGTTCGCCACCAAACGTAAACAGCAGCAGGAACAGGAAGCAGAGAGAGCCAGACTTGAAGAACTTGAACGCCAGAAACAGGAAATGGCGGACACCATAAAAAAGCTTGAGATCATGAAGGCCGAGCAGGAAAGAGAAAAACGTGAAAAAGAAGAGCGTGAGGCCAGAGAGAGACAGGAACGTGAAGAACGCGAGAGAATAGAGCGTGAGGAACGTGAGAAGAGAGAAGCAAAAGAAGCTAGAAGCGCCGAAAGAAAAGCTGCGGTAGATACAACCATAAAAGCAGCAGGCGAAAAAGTGGACAAGGCAGTCACCAATATCACATCGAAGAATTATCTTCTGTACGGTATAGTGGGATTTGCCGCAGTACTTGTGATAGTGATAGTTATCATTCTGGTAACAAAGTCCGGCGGATCGTCAGACGATAAAAAAACAGCCGAAGGTACCGGCACAGTAGAAGATGTAAATGCAAAGACGACAGATTCACTGCCTGATGACGGATCTTTTGCGAGCAGGATGTCGACTGACACCTGGGTAAAAATCGATGATCCCAACATGGGAGGGTTCTCATACAAACGTCCCCAGTCTTTTGAATTCAATGAGGATACCGGTGCCTGGCTCTATATGGCATCAGACAGCCATGCTCTGGTCACGATGATCGATTACATGCCTGAGAGTGAAATGTCTAACGGACAGACCGTGGAAGCAGAAGATATAGCAGATCTGGTAATGTCCGGTATGGATGCGGGACAATACAGATATGAAAGTCTGGATGACGGATCGGGATATTCATACACAACACTATATGATGATATATCAGATCTGGGACCCGGATACAACCTGACTGCATGTTTTGTAAAACATATAGGCGGCGGTTATGTTACAGTATTATTTGTTGACAGCGTTTCATCAGAATCAGCTGATGAATATATTCCGTTAGGAGATTTACAGTATGTATATGAAAAAATAGCAAATTCTGTATCGGTAGGTTAAGGAAAGGAGAGGGTTATGTCTTTATTGTTGACAGTTTTCTTTGAAAACGGATTTTCAGAGCACTTTTTCCCCGCGGTAGACAACAGGAAGTTCCCCGTAGCGGTAAACCCCAGCATCTCAGGACTTGATGATGAGCTGGTGCTGAACCTCGAAGTATGGGACGGAAAATGGACCATCTACCCGGATAAAAAGTACGGACTCCTCAAAGGAGGAAATGAAGTAAATGAGGCCGAGGTGGTACCCGGTCTGGTACTCGAAGGCAGTGTACGAAAGGATGGCACATGGTTCTCGCTCAAAGTTGATGAGGTATCGGAGAACAATCTGGGATTTTCCAAATACATCCTTCGCCGTGACAAGATCCAGTCACTTGTTGTCGGAAGCGGAAGCGGGAACGACATCATCTACGGGAACAAATTCGTATCCGACAGGCATGCGGAGATATCTTTTGAAGGTGAAGCTACATATGTAGCGGACCTTGGAAGTACAAACGGAACATTCCTGAACGGAAGAGTGGTATCGGGAAAGACACCTGTAAAGTATGGCGATGTTATCTATATCGTAGGATTAAAGATAGTATATCTTGGCCAGCTTATGGCGATAAACCATCCCGACGGCAACGTAAAGGTAAAGCTTCTTGATCCCGTAGTGATCCCCGAGATGACAGAGGATAAGGAAGACGACGAGTACGAGAAGGTATACTTCCTCCGTACACCGAGACACCTGCGTGAGCTCGACACCACGGAGACTACCATAGAGCGTTGCGCTACCAAGCAGAATGTAAAGCCCCAGCCCCTGATATTCACCATAGGTCCTTCGTTCACCATGGTAATACCTATAGCACTTGCCTCTCTTATGAGCAGTGAGGGATCATTCGGCGTATCAAGCCTTGTTATGTCGGGCGGTGCCGCACTCATGGCTACAGGCTGGGCACTTGCCAGCAACGCATACAACAAGAAGGAAGTACGCGAGACAGAAGAAAACCGTCAGAAAACTTATAAAGAATATATAGCCAGAATAGATGACAAGCTGAAGAAGCAGGCTGACTACAACAGAGGAGTACTTGAAGAGCAGTATCCTTCATCCGAGGAGATGTTCTCATTCGTATCATCAAATACGAGCCGCCTCTGGGAAAAGAGCAGCAACCACAGGGATTTCCTCTCTGTTCGTCTGGGTCTCGGTGATATAGAAGCACCGAACAAGGTAGTTCTTCCTACAGAGGATATGACACTTACCTATGATCCCTTGAACGACCTCGGAACAAAGATAGAGAGCGATTACAGAACCATGGCGAAGGTTCCCGTAGCAATATCCCTGTATGACAAGAGGATCGTAGGTGTAGTCAGTGAAGAAGAGCAGAAGAGACACGATATCTTGAGACTCCTCACACTGAACCTGGCAGCCAATTATCCTTACACAGAAGTACGTATGTGCTATCTGTTCAAGGCTAAAGAATATGATGACATGAACTATACCCGCTGGCTTCCTCATACATGGACTCCTGACGGAAAGCTGAGACTCGTAGCTTATGATTCGAGATCTCTGGGCGATGTACTTTACTTCCTGTCAGACCTCGTTAGAGAGCGCGGCGAAGCAGAAAAGGACAAAGAGAAGGAAAAAGAAGACAAGGTACTTCCTCACTATGTGATCTTCGTAACCGATGTATCCATCATAGCAGGAGAACCTGTATCGAAGTTCCTGCTCGATCCTCCCCAGAATGCGGGCATCACGGTAGTCTTCTGTGCATCATCAGTTGACGGACTTCCTTCAAAGTGTGATGACGTCATCCGTGAGGACAACGGAGTGAGCCTGGCATACAGCATCTCAACACAGAAATATGACGGAGCAAACCTGGTATTCGATACCGCTCCCCTGGACCGCATGGACAAGTTCACGAGAGAGCTCAGCAATTTCGAACTGAGAGATACCAGCGGCAATTCAGAAATACCCGACATGCTGACATTCCTCGATATGTACAAAGTATCGAAGGTTGAGGACCTCGATATCTACCATAAATGGCTGGAGAACCGTACATATGAGACGATGAAGGCTATGGTAGGTCAGAAGTCCGGCGGAAAACCCGTATTCCTTGATATTCACGAGAAATACCACGGACCTCACGGTTTGGTAGCAGGTACTACAGGTTCAGGTAAGTCAGAAACCCTTCAGAGTTACATCCTGAGCATGGCTATCAACTACCATCCTCATGAAGTGGCATTCATCCTGATCGACTACAAGGGCGGCGGAATGGCACAGAGCTTCGAAGGACTTCCTCATCTGGCCGGAATGATCACGAACCTGGGAGGAAACGGAACCACCCGTGCACTCCTCTCCATAAACGCAGAGATAAAACACAGACAGCGTGTATTTAATGAATATAAAGTAAAACATATTGACCAGTATATAGAGCTCTACCGTAACGGTGAAGCGGACGAGGCGATGCCCCACCTGCTCATCATCGCGGACGAGTTCGCAGAGTTAAAGAAAGAACAGCCCGAATTCGTAAAGGCGCTTGTATCGGCAGCACGTGTAGGACGTTCACTGGGTGTAAACCTGATACTTGCTACTCAGAAGCCCGGCGGCGTAGTCGATGACGAAATCTGGAGCAACACACGTTTCAGAATCTGTCTCCGTGTAGCTGACAAGCAGGATTCGAACGAAATGCTGAAGCGTCCCGATGCTGCATTCATCACCGGTACAGGACGTGGATACATGCAGGTCGGAAATGACGAAATCTTCGAAGAATTCCAGTCAGGCTGGTCGGGTGCGGGATATACTCCCGATGAACCTTTCGATGATGGAAGCAAGGGATTTGTCAGAATGGTCGGCATCACCGGCAAGGCTGAAAAGACCGCAAAGAAGAAAAAGAAGTCCAGCGAGAGCCTGAACAAGGTAACCCAGCTCGATGCCATCGTAAAATACGCAGGACATCTTGCTGAAGAAAACG
>JAEEKN010000035.1 GCA_016282435.1 Lachnospiraceae bacterium
CAGAAAACAGCTGGTTCTTCCCAAAAGACCTTCAAAAAGACCCAACCTCGTAAAGGGCGAGATACCCGATACCGACAACTGGACCATAGATGAAGTACCTCACGAAGAAGAATTCATCCAGGGCTCACAGAACGGTGGAGAGGCTGCAGGCTGATACGAATAATTCTTTCAAAAAAATTAAAGCTTACACCACATGTTTTTTTGTGGTGTAAGCTTTTTTGTATCGGGATCAAAACCGTTGTTTACTTCCCAATTTATGATACATGATTAAATGTAACTGTCTTTGCAACTCCGGACTTCTTAATGAGCTCTTTTGCCTTTTCAAACTGCTCCTTGGTTCCCGAGATATTAAATACCGCATTCTTGGAGATTCCCTTAAATGCCTTCTTACCAACACTCTTAAGCTTTGCTGCATCAAGATTTATTACAGAGAGCTTCTTCATGCCGTTAAATGCGTTTTTAGCAATCTTTGTCACATATTTCCCAAGTGTAATCTCGGATACATCCGATGCATCTCCGAATACGTTCTTACCGATAGCCTTTACATAATACTTTATTCCGTCAAGCTTGATATAACCGGGTATTACGATGCTGCCACCGTCTTTAGCAAATAAAGCTAATGTCGCTTTTTTGCCGGATACTGTAAACCTGATATTTTCAAGGTTTGCATCAGCGTCGGTCGTTGTAACAGTGAGTGTCTTTACTCCTGTAACATCCGTCAGTAAAACGGTCTGAGTAACTTCCCCTGTTTTAGCTGTCTTGGTAGAAACTATAGCATTGGTCTTCACAGCCGGTTTTTCAGGTACTACAGGTGTCTTGCCCTTGCTTACAGGCTTGGTATTTATAAGAGCCACTATATTATCATAAATAGTCGAATCATCAACATATCCCGTAGTAGTCTTTACAATATTGCCATATCCGTCAATGTATGCTATAAGCGGAGTTGAATAACTGCTGCCGCTGCCACCTCTTCTGCCGCGTCCGGATCCTGACGAAGCTTTTACGCCGGCTGCGTTCATAATAGCCTGTTTTACTTCACTCCAGCCAAGTTCTCCGGAACCACTGATGCTCGACTCAGCAGTACACCAGAATTTGCCTTCCAGATCGTAATGCTCCAGATAATAGCCGAGTGTGGATGCCTTTGTACCCTTTGTATCTACTGCGAAAAGCTGAATACCTGTACCCTCTATCTGAGAATTGATGGAGTATAACATATCCATCGTATACCAGCAGTTAAGTAAATCACTCACTACCACGATCTTGAGACTTCCGTCTCCGCCGTCAAAAGATACCTTTGAATTATTAGAAGCATCCTTGAATCCGAAGCCTGCCTCGTAAAGGTCACCCTTACTTACGGGAGCCTGTGTAGGAGCAGGTGTAATCTTCGGTACAGGAGTAGCTGTAGGCTCGGGTGTAATCTCTGGTGTAGGTGTTACCTTGGGCGTAGCCGTAGGCTCTGCTGTAGGGGTTGCTGTGGGTGTCTTTGTAGGCGCTGCTGTAGGTGTCTTTGTAGGTACCGGTGTAGGTGTTGAGGTAGGTACCTTTGTAGGTATCGGTGTAGGTGTTGAAGTAGGTACCTTTGTAGGCTCAGGTGTAACGGTTTTACGAGCTAAAAGATTAAACATTGCCTCTTCAATCTGAGCTTTTGTCTGATAAGCTTTCTGTACCTGAACAATATTACCATTCTTATCCACATACAGGATCATGGGCATCAAACTCCACTCATTTGAACCCGAAGCATCTAAACCAAGGTAAATAAAATCATAATAAGTGGAAACATTACCCTTAAGAGTTTGTGCAGAACCAAACATAATCTCAGAGGTTACGTTTTTGTCATTCAGATAGTTTACCATGGTATTATCATCGTTTTTCTTTATATCGATTCCATAGATCTGAACTTCTTCCGCTATTTCGGGATATAATGAGCTTATGGAATTGATCGCAGCGTTGGTATTGCCACATGAGCTGACTCCACCGAAAACCAGAATTTTGGGTATTCCGTCAGATCCGTCAAACGAATCAGTCTTGTTTGTCCTGATATCTGTCATGGTAAAATTCTTATCAGCTATGCTGACTGTTTTTCCGGCAGGAGTAGGAGTAGCGGTAGGCTCCTGTGTAGGTACTTTTGTAGGCTCCTGTGTGGGTACCTTTGTAGGTTCCTGTGTAGGTACTTTTGTGGGTTCTTGAGTAGGGGTAGCTGTAGGATTGGAAGAAGTAGTATAATTCTCTGCATCAAAGAAGTTTACATAATACTTAACATCCAGACCTGATCCGGTAATAACTACCTCAAACACATCTCCGTCATTATATGAAGATATTCCCGAAGGACGGAAGATAATACAACCCTTTCTTCCATAATTACTGTTTTCAATGTAAAAATCCTTACTTCCACTGGAGAAGTTCCAGGTCTTTCCGTCAGATACACGAGTAAGAGTTACTTTTGCATCACTAGAAACTTCTGTTCCCATAGAAATGCTCCAGGGGTAATCGCCTCCAAAGAATGATGTGGGCATATTCTGAGCCGGCCATGCAACGCCATAATATTCGGTAGAACCAAAAGTATTATCCATTACATAAAGAGCTGAGAAATAACTTCCATCATATGAATACGAGCCGTATTTTCTATTATCTTCTCCCCATACACAGCCAAATCCCGTCTCTTTCATTGAAGGATTAAGTATCCATCTTCTGTGTCCGACTCTGCTGATATTAGAAGAATCTCCATCTTCCATCCAGCTGTGAAGGATCATAGAATAAAAAGTAGAACCGTTTTTATATTTCGATCCCATTCCGCATGCTATATTGGACTTTGAAGAACCGGCAGCTCCCAGATTATACAGATCTTTATCCATGCCTGCGGGCTCTGTCGGATAATGGGATAAACTGCCATTCGCAAAGTTTACTATACTTGAAGCCTGTGCGTATTTATTATACTCATCATTAAGGGCTACATTATCCGGAATTCCTGCCACAAAACGAACCAGATTCATCCAGTCCAGTGCGTTCTGAAGAGTTTCATCCGTCAGACTGCCTGCCGAATAAGGCGCTGTAAGTAAAGCTGTCTCCTTGTATTCGGTAGTAAGCTTTTCGAGAGCATTCAGTCTCTTGCTGATCTCTGCCTTTGAAGGCGTCATAACATAGATGCCTTTTGATGTCTGATCATCGGCCTTTACTGTAAAATCACCGATCACGACATTGATAAACAAAAGAAAAGCTGCCGCAAACATTATTGTTCCCAGCCATCTTCTGTTTACTATGAAAGTTTTTCTGTCTTTCATATATGTTCTCCTCCTTTTTTAGCGGCTAAAGCCACCATTAGTTATAATTTACTCCCAAAATGAGGGAATGTCAACACTTATAAAAACATTCACTCCTTCTTCCCAAATGTCCACTCATACTCGTGATGGGATGCATCCGTCTCCTCAAATGTTCCGGATCCGTCCTCGCCGGGTTCTAAGTCATAGGGCTTTTCCAAACCTGCATCACTCAATGCAAGAGTAATCGTCCTTTTTACAACTCCCTCATCTATTAGCGTTGCACCTCCCAAACGGCGAAGCTGGTCGTTGAGGGATCCGTCATGTTCGGCGATATAGAACAGAATCCCCCGTTTTCGCAAAGAAGTATTCAACTTTACCAGCCTCTCCGTCGCTGTGATATCAACACTTCCTATAGCCCTTGCATCCACTACCACTTGATGAGTATCCTCTTTTATAGCCTGCTCTATGGAATCACAGAAGAAGTCAATGTTTGCAAAGAACAGGTTTCCGCTAAAGCGATACACGATAGTATTTTTTATGGCACGGGCATAACGGTTTCTCTTTAAAGAATAGAAATTCCCATGACCCGGTATCCTGCCGACAAAAGCGGTGGGCGGTGATGAAGCTCTGATGGCCACTTCCCACAGTGAAAGAAGTACACCTATTATAACCCCATAAAGAGTGCCGAGGAACAGGACACTGGCAAAGGCCACCATAAATACTACCCATTCATTTTTAACTCTTTTCCACAGTTTTATCGCCAGGTCTGTTTCAAGTATCCCGATAAGCGCCGTGATAACTATGCCGGTAAGTATCGGTACCGGGAGGTATTGTAATATCGGAGTACCAAATAATAATACAAAAAGCATGGTAACGGATGCAGAAACAGACATTACCTGAGAATGACATCCCATGGAATCAGAGATACCGCTTCGGGAAACACTCCCGTTTATAGGACAGCAGCCTACGGATGCTCCTGCGAGGTTCATAACTCCGTACGCCAACAGTTCCTGGTTGGAGTCCAGTTTTTCATGGTATTTTCTGGCATAGTTTCCGGAAGCAAGAAGAGTCTGCGCCATTATAACCCCGGCAATACCGAGAGAAGTGATGACCGTATCAGGAAGTCTGCCGGAAATCACACTGAAATCAGGGATAACTATGGATGGAAGACCACTTTCCACCTGGGGCATCATTTTTACCCCATAAGAATCAAGTCCGAAAATAATCTGAAGAAGCGCCCCGAGGCACATCATGACAACAGTCATGGGAATCTTTGGAATCAGTTTTTTGCATACAAGGAGTATAACGATAGTACCTATGCCTAAGATGGCTGAAAGAAGATTCCAGTTAGAGAACTCATCTATAATATTACGGATAAGCTTTACTGCTTCTCCTGTTCCGGGAGCCCCGCCATATAGCTTCGGCACCTGCATGAGGATTATCGTAAGACCCACTCCGGAGATAAAACCTCCCATTACGGGCATAGAGATATAATTGACTATCCTTCCTGCCTTACAAAAGAAGAAGATAAAAAACCAGATGGCTGTAAAGAGAGTGATAATCGGTACTATATCGAGTATTTCACTCTGTTCTGCGATACTCATCTCTGCCAGCATACCGCCGACCATGGCAGCAGGCATAGCATCGACACCGATCACAAACTGCTTTGAAGTGGTAAGCAGTCCGTATAATAATATAGGAAGCAATGAACCATAAAGTCCATATACCGGAGGAAGTCCTGCTATCTGTGCATAGCCCATTGAAATGGGAATAGAAACGAGCGCAACAACCACGCCTGCAAATATATCCTTACCCCAGGCGATGCTTTTTCTATCTTTTTTTATCTGCGTAAAAAGAAGCATACCAACCTCCGATGTTCTGTATAGGTATAGTATACTCCCGTTAGCGATATTTGTCATTATAAAAATCTAATAATTCAGGGATCTTATCCCGGTATGTATATGAATTCGTATACATAGGCAGTCTTTTCGAAACAGGATCATTTTCCTTTTAAGTTAATAACTACATACTCAGATTTGGTACCGGGTTTAAACTTCAGCTCCCAATCGGATATACCGGATGTGACGATAAAATCGGTGCCGTTTCTTTTTTCGTAGCCATAGGTTCTATCATTTGGAGCCATTCCGAAAACGGTCATAGGGAAAAACTGCCCGCCGTGGGTGTGTCCGGAGAGTACCAGGTCAGATTTGGAGGCTGATTCATTTTCATAGTCATGCGGCTGATGGTCGAGAACGATGATATATTTATCTTCATCGATATCATTAGTCAGTTCATCAATGCTCTTTCTGCCGTTGTTGGAAGCATCTGCCCTGCCGACTATTACGATATTGTCATCAATCTCCAGAACCTTGTCCTGCATGACGTGTATCTTGTTCAGCATGAGGTTAAATTCAAAGTCACTGGCCGAGTATCCTCTGTAGTTTCTGCCGTATCCCTTATCGTGATTACCATAAACATAATAAACACCATATTTGGATTTTAGATTACCAAGAGCTTCACAGGCTTTTATCATATCATCCTTACTTGTTCCGTCATCTATAAAGTCTCCACAGATAAAAACAATATCGGCGTTTTCTTCATTTATCTTTTCGACTTCCTTCATAAAACCTTCACCATCGAATGTCGTTCCAATATGAGAATCTGCAAACATGACTATTTTCAGATTTCCCACAGATTTATCGGTCTCCAGGTCATATACTGTGGTAAAGACATGGTTACAGGTAAAGAATGCCACTCCCAGATAAATGGTGCAAGCGATAAGAGAAAACCATCCCTGCCAGTAAAATGTATTTTCCTTACCTTTGCCCGGTTTTATGAAAAACCCGGCAATACCGAATATCAGTCTGAACAACATCAGGTGTATAAGGACGATCACCGCATTTATTACGGACATCGTGATGGCAAAAAGTCCAAATCCTGCTGCCAGAATAGCTGCAGATAATGCTATTTTAAGTAGTCTGTTGTCCTTTGTGATTTTTTTTATCCCCGGGAATTTACCTATGGTCCAGATTAAATATATGCTTCCTACTATAGCCGCGATACCGACGCCAGCAACAACTATGCCCCACATACCCATTCACGAACAATCCTCCGTTTCTTTCTGAATGTTTTTTATTCTATCAGAAAACACAGGGAATAGCAAATTATTTTTTAAGATTAACCTCCGATTCAAAACCTCACAAACTTCCGATTTACGTTAGTTGTATTCATGAAAAAAGCTGAAATGCCTTGATAATCAAGGATTTCAGCTTTTTTGTTTATGAGCATTCTCCGCAGAAAAACATAGACTCATACTTATGTCGTGAAGTCCTGTGCATCCGTTCTATTTTTGCATCGGCCTCAGCCCTTCCGGAGGTGCCGGTTTTTATATATGCTTCTTCTTCCGCATAAGTGAAGCCCATCCGGTCTTCATCCGTGTCACCCCAGAGGCCGTCGGCGGGAGCTTTATGTACCAGGTTCTTAGGCAGTCCCAGGGCATCACCCATGGCTATAATCTCGCTTACCAGGTAGTTCCCGAGTACAGACATATCCCCTGCACAATCACCAAACTTGGTCGCCCATCCTACATAATCTTCCGAGCGGTTACAAGTGTTGATAACGATGCCGCCCTCGGGAATGGTCTGAGCTACCATATAAAGTACCGCCATACGGAGCCTGGGCTGAAGATTTACCTCTGCATCAGGAGTGGCTTTAAGTTCCGAACTGCTCTCTAAGGAATCCAGCATAGCTGAATATGCACCACAAATATTGATGTTCAGGCTGTTTATTCCCAGAGTCTGTATCACAAGTTCGGAATCTCTGATATCTTTCTGTACACCGTTAGGCATCATGACGCCCATCACATGGTCTTTTCCCAGGGCTTCTTTTAGGAGGGCTGCTGCCACAGTGGAATCCTTCCCGCCGGATATTCCGAGAACTGCAGTTTTACCGGGAGCATTCCTGTCAAACCATTCTTTTATATCACCGATTATCTTTTTTGTCTCTGTTTTTGGGTCGAACATAGGCATTCCTCCTTTTTAGTCCGTCACCGGCTTTTCATGATCCATACGCCAGCTTATCGCACGTTTTAGATAATCCACATATTCCTGATTTCTGCACATACCCTTACCTTCCACATCTGAAAGCTTGGCTACGTCCTGTCCGTTACAGAAAACAGTTTTCATAACTATATTTAAGGGATTTACACAGGTATCGTTTGCGATATATGTACCGATTCCGAACGCTACTTTTGTCTTGTCCCTGAAGTGCCTGAATATAGCATCAGCCTTTTCAAAATCCAGACTGTCCGAGAAGAGAAGGGTCTTGGTCATAGGATCGATCCCCAGTTTTTTATAATGTTCTACCATCTTTTCACCCCATTCTATGGGGTCTCCTGAATCATGTCTCACGCCGCTGAATACTGAAGCATTGTACTCTCCGAAATCTCTTAAGAAGCAATCTGTGGTTATCGTATCCGTCAGTGCTATACCGTTACGTATACCATATTCATCGGTCCATGCTCTTAATGCATAATAATTTGAGTATGCAGGGTTATGCCTGTGGTGACCCTGCCCTACACACATTATCCATTCGTGAGCCATAGTACCGACAGGTGTTACACCAAATTTTTTTGCGAGATATACATTTGAAGTTCCGACAAACTTGCTGGCACTGTGAAGTGTATCCCCGAGATGAGAGAACTTCTCTATAGCAAGTTCCTGTGCCTCGGCAGAGAGCCTGCGCCTCAAACCGAATTCAGAAAAAGTACCGAGATATATCCTGTTGGTCTTGACCTTCTCAAACTTTTCATCAAGACGTTCTTTGAAGCTTTCAAGCAACCTGTCATAATCATATGCCATCCGGAAATATACTTCATTGACTATGGCTAGGGTAGGTATCTCATACATAGATGTATTGAGCCATGTACCTTTTGTTTCGATGGCAAGCCCGCATTCGGCATCTGTGGTGATAGTGAAATCTTCAAATCTCGGTCTCCACACCCTTAGGAAATTTACATATGAACCCTTTATCCATTTTATCCTGTTCAAATACTCAAGTTCTTCGTCAGTGTATGTGAGATTGCAAAACGCCTTTATCTGTTCACGGATCTCATCTACCATTTCGGGAGTGAACTTTACATCTTTGTTCCTGCATTTAAAGGTCCAGGTTGTCATGTATCCCGGGAACTGGTGAAAGATTCCCTGTCCCATGCTGTACTTGTACATATCCTGTTCAAGCGCACTCATGATTATAGGTTTAAGTTTCATATCAGTTCACCTCCTTAAATAATGTTGATCTGGCATGCCTCCATCGCATTGAGGGCAGTCCTGTGGCTTTCGGGAGTTACTCCTGCACATAGACCCCCGAGTACATTTATCTCTATCTCGGGATTATATGCCTTGATTACCATGGCATCGCTTATCACACAGATATCCGTACATACACCGCAGAGGAATATGCTGTCATATCCGCCGCATTCCACTTTTCTGCCAAGGTCGGTGCTGCCGAAGGTTTTCTTTTCTATAAAAATAACCCTTTCTTTTTTCTCATTGACTACCTTCATCAGTTCAGGAACGATACGCCAGCCTTCAGTATCTTTTATGCAATGCTTTACCGGAAGTTTCCTGCCTTCCTGTGTTTCAAGATAATTTTCACTGTGAGTATCAAGGGTACAAACTATATCCCCATCAAACTGCCGTATATATTCAGCTATATCCGGGACTATTTTTTGTCCTTCGGTATTTGCCAGAGCACCTGTGATAAAATCATTCTGCATATCAACTACAACCAATAATTTGTTCATATATGTCTCCTTTCCGCATATAATCATATGCTGTAAAGCTTAGCCGGCTTACCTTTTCCTATACTTGTTTCGCCGGATTCGTGTACTTTTCCTTTAGCTACATAATCCCTTAAAAAAGCTTTCCTGAAATTCGGGAGATCCAGTTTTTCGTTTTTTATCGCTTCATATATTACTTTTAGTTCTGATATGGTAAATCTGTGCTTGTTTTTCAGTAAGGAAAACGCGTCATCTTCATAATCTATACGATTCCTGATCCTTGTAATGGCCATCCGGATAATATCCCGGTGGTCAAATGCCAGCTTGTCTTCGGTAAAAGATAACTCATCATTATAAAATATGATACCGTTTACATCATATCGGATATTGAACAGACGGGCTTCCTGGGCATCATCCCCTGCCTGAACTTTGAGTTCTCCCTTTGGAACAAGTGCGGTATATGCTACTGAAATGACTGTAGTCCTCGGATCCCTTCCCGGCTCTCCGAATGTATATAATTGTTTGAGATATACATTCTCCACTCCGGTCTCTTCTTTCAGTTCTCTCGCAGCAGCTTCGTCCACAGACTCTTTTCCGACATTTACGAATCCTCCCGGAATAGCCCAGCGCCCTTTGTATGGGAATCCTCCTCTTTTTATCAGGAGCACCTGCAGATTCCCGGCATCTCCGAGAGTGAATATCACGATGTCTGCGGTTACAGAAGGACGTTCATATTTTGAAGCATCATAGCTTTTTAGGAAATTCATTTCTTCTTCCGATTCATAAATATAATCATTCATTTCAGCACCCCCTTCTTTATAATGGTATTTTGTACTATAAATAAAATAGTACATTATACTATTTTTGTCAAGGGGGTTTTTAAATTTTTTTTGAAGAATATTGTAATAGTGGTTTTACAGATGACGCATACAAGATAATACTGAATTTCCGTATTGATAATACAAAAGTGATGTAGTATTATTTTCATACAAAAACGGATGCTGATGTCAAAGCGATGTTTTGCGTACGACATATGATATGGTTTTATTTACAGAAGAACGGAAAAGGTGCAGACATAATGAAGAAAAAACTTTTATTAAGCATATTTTTAATAATGACAGTTATCCTTTCGGGATGCGGGACAGAAAAAGTGGTACTTCCTTCTCAGAAAGAAGTTACGGATAAAACAATAAAAGATGTATTTGCGGAACATGGTATGAAAGTCGGTACCTGTGTTTCCTCTGCGGTAAAGAATGATGAAAAGATGCAGGCCCTGGTCCTGGAGCAGTTTAACAGCATAACCATGGAAAACGCCATGAAGCCTGATTATACCCTGAACCATGATAAAAGCATGGCTGAGGGAAAAATTGTAGTGGAATTTAACAGTGAAGCTCTCTCCCTGCTCGGATGGGCAAAGAATAACAATCTTGCTGTGAGAGGGCATACACTGATATGGTACAGTCAGACCCCGGAATGGATATTCCATGAGGGATTCGATACAAACAATGCATTCGTGGGACGTGAAGAAATGCTCACACGTATGGAATCCATGATCCGTGGCATGTTTGAAGAACTTGAAAACCAGGGATATCTGAGTCTGTTCTATGCTTTTGATGTTATAAATGAAGCATGGATGGAAGACGGAACCATAAGAAAGAACCACTGGACAGAAACAATAGGAGATGATTACCTAAAATACGCATTTTACTATGCTGACAAATATGCTCCTGAAACCATCGATCTGTATTATAATGATTATAACGAGCAGTATAAGGCTGATACCTTATCGACATTTGTAAATACTTTGAAGGATGAAAACGGCAGGTACCTGATCGACGGTATAGGACTGCAGGCTCACCTTTTCACTTCGGATGATGTTGCAGGGTATCTGGCAGCAGTGGATATTCTGGCTGAAACCGGGTTAAAACTGGAGATCACGGAACTCGATATAGGTCTCGGAAAATATCAAAATCCGCAGCCCGCAACGGATACACATCTGAAAGAACAGGGAAGATTTTGTTATGAACTAATAAAAGGTCTTTTTGAAAGAGCTGATTCCGGGAAGATTAACATGGATGCCGTCACCTTCTGGGGATTCTCCGATGGTATCTCCTGGCGCAGGGAATACAGTCCACAACTATATGACAGTGAACTGAATCCTAAATATTTCCTGTACGGAGCAATGCAGATCCGTGAACACTCGGGATATTAAATCAAAAAGCTGAAACCCTTGATATTCAAGGCATTTCAGCTTTTTTCATACATAACGGAGAAGGAGGGATTTGAACCCTCGCGCCGCGTAAACGACCTACACCCTTAGCAGGGGCGCCTCTTCGGCCTCTTGAGTACTTCTCCAGGTCCGAACTCTTAAGTTCAGTATTCTTTTTTCGTTTTTCAACGCAAAATTTATTCTATCAAAGAATTGTCATCTTGTCAAGAAAAATTTTTAAACTCTGAAAGCTTCCCCTTCCGAATCGATCAAAACGGTCACAGGAAAATTCTCAACTTCCATCTTGCGGATAGCTTCGGTACCAAGATCATCATATGCTATCACTTCGCTGCTCTTTATACACTTTGAAAGAAGTGCGCCGGCTCCGCCCGTAGCTCCCATATAGATTGCTTTGTTTCTCTTGATGGCTGCCTTTACATCGTCACTTCTTCTGCCCTTTCCTACCATACCTGATAACCCCAGGTCAAGAAGGAGTGGAGTATATTTATCCATACGGGAAGATGTGGTAGGTCCTGCAGATCCTATCACCTGACCGGGTTTTGCAGGAGTCGGTCCTAAATAATACAGTATCTTTCCGGTTAAATCTATGGGAGTTACTCCATTTTCATATAATTCGGAAGAACTAACCTGATCTGCTGTCTTACCGGTTTTTTCAAGATATTCGTTGATTGCGTCATACATTCTCTTATGAGCTGCATCTCTGGCAGAGTATAAGGTACCGTTAAGGTACAGAACATCCTGATTTTTGATTTTTTTTATGTCTTCCTCACTGAAGGGAAGTGTAATATTATAGTCCATATATTTTTACCTCTTCAATAAGCCTTTCGGCCAATAACTTCCCCTCAAGAGTAAACTCAAGGAGAACTTTTACTTTCTTTTTATTTCAATCAGAGAACCGTCCCTCAGATAGACAGCAATCTGTCTATCTGATTAAAGATTCTTCGCTTCGCTCAGAATGACTAGTCAAAGTTACCTCGAAAACGCCTTCAGCGTTTCCTCGGTAACAAAACAATGCTTCGCATCTCATTTCAGTCGGGGCTTGAACCCCGCCTGAAACGAAGATCTCCCCCCACCTTCGCTACGCTAAGAGGTGGGGGATATCTTCTGTTTTGTTATAATATCGTCTTCACATGGCGGTTTACATGACAGCACATGTTTACTGCCAGGGGCATACCTGCGATGTGGGTAGGATAAATCTCAAGATTTACACCCAGACACGAGAACTTACCGCCCATACCACCCGGACCGATATCCAGATTGTTGATAGCTTCATATAAGTCTTTCTGTAAAGAAATTGCATAGTTTTCGGAATCTGTAGTCCTTGCAGCCGGAATATTTGCCATCCCTAAACTATCATTCTGTCCGGCAGCCGTACCCGTGCTGTTTTTGCTATCTATTACATCATCCCAAAAAGAATGTACCGAATTAAGCTCGTTGGTCAGAGCTTTCTTTGCTAAGAGCGCACTCTTCTCAAAGTCTCCGCCTATGCCGACACCCACTACTACCGGAGGACAGGCATTGGGACCTGCATCTTTGACTGCTGTGAGCACTGCATTCTTTATACCGTCTATACCGTCAGCAGGCTTGAGCATGAATACCCTGCTCATGTTCTCGCTTCCGAAGCCCTTGGGTGCAAGTGTGATTTCTAATGAATCACCATCAACAATCTCTGTATGAATGATGGCAGGAGTATTATCACCGGTGTTCTTTCTGATGA
>JAEEKN010000341.1 GCA_016282435.1 Lachnospiraceae bacterium
GTCTGCTAAAGCGTAGGTACCCTGTGATGAATCGTACTTAAGAAGATGAGCAAGCATCTTAGGGCTTGTTAAATCGTTGATAGCTACTACTTCGTAGCCTGCTGCACCAAACATCTGTCTGAATGCAAGACGACCGATACGGCCGAATCCGTTGATTGCAACTCTTACATTTGCCATGTCAAATGACCTCCTAAAAATCTTTTAATTTATATGTTATAACCGTAATACCAAAAGGCTCACCGGTTATATTCATAACATGTTTACACAAGCAAAAACTATTTTACCTTGATTTCACAAAAAAAGCAAGGGATTTTTTATTAAATTTCTATTATTCGGAATCCTCGCCGTAGGTAACGGTTTCCTTCTCAGCTTCGATTCTGGCAGCTTCCTCTTCACTGAGGATTTTTACTTTTCCTGTAGCGATCTCCTCCACTGCTATAGAGAGGGGCTTGTTGCACTTAGCCTTTGCATAAGTAGGTGCGCCATCGATTATCTGTCTGGCTCTCTTTGCCGTAGCAAGCACGATAGAATATCTGCTGCTTACTATAGGCTGGGTGTTGTTAGCCTCACTGTCGCTGTTGACAACTTTCATCAGATCATTGTAAGACGGATGTAACATGATATATCTCCTTTAAAAATATTATTATCGCCGCGATAATCCTACGTAACTATTCGCGCCTGTACAAACTCAACTCATAAACCGTCCGGCTTCGCCGTACGTCGCCACTTACGTGGCTCATGTTTACTCGTTGATTTTGACCGGCTTTCCCGTCAAAAAATGTTTAACCACAAATCTGCAAGCAAGCTTGCGCTTTGTGTTTTAACATTTTTGCCGCGAATAGTTACTATTACTCAATGTTTTGAATCTGTTCCCTGACTTTTTCGATGTCAGTTTTCAGATTTATAGCAGTGTTGGTGATTTCCAGGTCGCTGGACTTGGAAAGGATGGTGTTTGCTTCTCTGTTCATCTCCTGAGCTATGAAGTCGAGCTTTCTGCCGACATTCTCAGCTTCGTTCAGAGTGTTCTTCATATTGTTGATGTGGGCTCTGAGTCTGACTGTCTCTTCATCCACGCATATCTTGTCAGCGAATACCGTGATCTCGGTAGCGAGAATACCCTGATCCATATTGGTGTTGCCCAGAAGTTCCTCTACTTTAGCATAGAGACGGTTCCTGTATTCGTCGACTACCTGCGGAGATCTCTCTTCGATAAAATCTATCATTGAGATCATGCCGTCCAGTTTTCCAACCAGATCGTTCTTTAAGTGCTCACCTTCGGTAATCCTTGTCTTTACAAAACTCTCAGCAGCGTTCTTTATAGCATTCTCTATGAATCCCCAGATCTCATTCTCGTCTGCCTGCTGTTCCTCTAAAGTAAACACATCAGGGAATCTGGCCAGCTGAGCTGCATTTATGTTCCCGTCTATACCGAACTGACCGCTCATTTTCTTGATCAGGTCAAAATAGCTTTTAGCTATATCCTCGTTATACTTTACGAGTTCCCTGCCTTCGGTGAAGTCCTCATATGTAATGAATATATCCACCTTACCGCGGGAAATATAGTTCTTCAGAAGATTTCTGATGGCTGACTCGAAGAAATTCAGCTTCTTGGGCATCTTGAGCCCTATCTCACAGTATCTGTGATTGACAGCTTTCATCTCTACCGAAATCTTTCTCTCAGGTGTTTCAGATTCGAACCTTCCGAAACCGGTCATACTTTTGAGCATTTTTTATCTCCTCTATCGATGCAGTTTTCAACCACAACTAATTTATTATAAGATAATAATATCTTTTAGTCAAGATAAATTTAACAGATTTGTTAAGTAAAGTATACGATATCTTCTTCTGCCGGTACCGAATCCTCAAGTTTGGTCACATAAAGTACAGGACCTTTGCCTCTGTACTCACGCCTGAACTCTACTTTTATCTTGCCTTCAACATGTATCCAGGACTTATTCTTGTGAGAAGCCAGGAAATCAGCATATGTTGAAGGAATACGTGCCGAGAAGCCTATGAATCCTATATCGTTTGCACAGCACTGCATTGCAAAACGTCCGGGCACAAAAGTATCTATGGGCATCTTGTCATCTTTGTAGAACTGAGCCTTGAATGTAACTTTCTTCCCTGCATACTTCTTAGGGAAATCCAGGATATCCAGATACCAGAGACCGAAGTCATCGTCCTCTATCACTATCGGATCGGCGTTTACATCAAAAGGAAGCTCTTCCTCTTCCTCACCTCCGAGTTCTGACCCGTCCACAGTCTCATATATTATCTGAGCCTTTCTGTTTACGGGCTTGATGATACGTCTGATATCGGTTTTCTTTGTATCCCTGGTACATCTGTTAAAAATTATGCTGTCAGAGTACTTCAACTGTTCCATGATGAGTGAACGCATATTGTTGATATAATTCATGAAAGTCGTCGCATCCACCATGGTGATCATCTGAGCCACTACCCAGTCCTTGGGCAGATCCATATCCAGTATCTCCTGCATCTGCCATACACCGTTCAACTCTACTATGATCTTGTCGGGATGATATTCAGCATTGAGCTCCGTCAACTTCTCTGTGGAATAATCCTCGCGGCTGTCTATGTACTCGACAAATATATTCTTCTTTTTGAACTTCGCCTCGTCATATTCTTCTTCGCCTTCTTCACAGACCAGAAGCAATATGCGGTCCCCGTTGATAAACTCGGGATCCTCGAGTGTTACTTTTATAAACTGAGTCTTACCGGACTCTAAAAAACCGTTTATGAGATATACCTGTACATCCATATCTATTCTTCCTTAACTAAAAAGTGCCCTGATCTGGTCTTCGTTTATCTTGCTGCCGATAACACAGATCTTTCCGATTACATCTGCACTGCCACGTCTTACCTCATACTCCTCGGGAACATGATCGAAATGAATCCATTCTCCCTCGGTAGCAGCCACGATACCCTTTGCACGAAGGATGGTTCCGAATTCCTCGGAATTGTCCAGGCGCTTGAGCAGATCTGCTATCTCTTCCTCGGTAAACTTCTTTGTGGTCTCTATGCCGACACTTGTAAACACCTCATCCGCATGATGATGGTGATGGTGGTCATGGTCATGGTGATGATGATGGTGTTCATGTTCATCCTCGTCATCGTCATGGTGGTGATGGTGATGTTCATGCTCATCCTCGTCATCGTCGTCATGGTGATGATGATGTTCATGCTCATCCTCGTCATCATCGTCATGGTGATGATGGTGATGTTCATGCTCGCAGCACTCTTCTCCATCTTCATGATGATGTCCGCACTCGGGACATATACCGGCTACTTCTAACAGCTCATCCTCAAACTTGGATTTTTCTTCCATAGCCTCAAGTATCTTTGCTCCGTCAAGTTCATCCCATGGAGTAGTTATCAGAACAGCTTTATCATTATGCTCTCTGATGAGACTAACGGCTGTTGCCAGTTTTTCTTCCGAGATGTTCTGTGTACGGCTGAGTATTATAGTCTTTGCGTATTCTATCTGGTTATTGAAGAATTCACCGAAATTCTTCATATACATCTTTGCCTTGCCGGCGTCCACAACTGCCACAAAATTATTTACAACGATGCCTGCTTCATCTGCCACATCCTGTATAGCCTTGATGACGTCCGAAAGCTTGCCGACACCCGAAGGCTCGATGATGATCCTGTCAGGTGAAAACTGCTTCATAACATCCTTTAAAGCATCTCCGAAATCACCTACCAGAGTACAGCAGATACATCCTGAATTCATCTCAGTGATCTGTATACCCGAATCCTTCAAGAATCCTCCGTCAATACCAATCTCACCGAACTCATTTTCGATGAGTACAAGCTTCTGTCCCTTAAATGCTTCTGCGATGAGCTTCTTGATAAGTGTGGTCTTTCCTGCACCCAGGAAACCGGAAAAAATATCAACTTTTGTCATGATAGTCTCCAATCCGCCGTTTTAGCGCGGCAAAACATATTATAAAAATCCAATCAGTAAATATAGCACCAAATGACTATGTTGTAAAGATACATAACTATAAATATAATAAAATTTTAATTATCGTAAAAACTTGCTACGAAATTATCAATACCATCTACGATACCTTCGGCAATTTTCTCCTGATATGCCCTGTTTCCAAGCTTTTCGGCATCGGACTTATCGGTCACATATCCGCATTCAAAGATTATAGCCGGCATCGTCGTTTTACTGGTAACCACCAGATTCTTCCTGAAATGGGTTCCTCTGTTGTTTGAACCGGTTCTTTTAGCAGTAGCTTCCACTACGGCATCACCCAGTTCCTTACAACCCTCTCTGTCATAAGTCCAGGATTCCATACCGCTGGCACTTCCCTCTGATTCATCGAGTGAATTCTGGTGTATGCTTATGAGACATACGGGATTATCCAGAGAGTTCGCTATCGAAGCACGCTGTGTCAGTCCCACGAACTCATCCGTAGGTCTTGTCATATGAACGGTGTAACCTCTAAGTAAAAGCTCATCCTTCAGTAAATAAGATATCTCAAGGTTCAGTGTCTTCTCCAGTAACCCGTTACCTTCGGCACCGCCGTCGTATCCGCCGTGACCCGCGTCAACTATTACCAGTCCTTTGCTTCCCGGGACGATATCTTTGTACTTTAATGCTTTGGCGTTTACCTTCTCCTTCGTCTCATCAGTCTGTTCTATAACAAAAAACGCACCCTGATCGCCTTTACCGGCATTCGAATTGTCTACCAGCCAGATTTCCGAATACTGTCCGACATAATCATTATATGTCATCTTCTCGTTATGTTCGTTTATCAGCTTCTTTATAAGTCCCACCGTAAGTGCTATGATAGCTATAACAAGTACCAGAGCTACCGCAAAAAAAGACATAATAACCATAAGCCTCTTCCGTTTTCTCCTGCGGATAAAGGCCTTCTTTCGTCTTTCTCTTTCACTTGTGTCATATGGAACATTATAAGTTGCACGAGATGACATAAGGGTACCTCTTCATAAAACTCCAAACATCTTTATCTAAACCAAGTTTACCCGAATGTAAACCTACTTTTAACGTAAAACAGCCGTTAGCCTCCTTTGTAACAGCCATAACCCTGATGAGCGAATCCAGTTCATGCAGAGAAGCGATAAACTCCTCCATGTGCTTTTCTCCGTCCTCTATCACCAGAGTACATTCCACAACCTGACCGCCCTCAAATGCGTCAAAAGAGTTGTGAAGTGTATATTGAATGATAATGATTATCACGGTAGATGCAAATCCAATGATATACAATCCGTTACCGAAGCACATTCCTATAGCAGATACTGCCCAAATACCGGCTGCAGTCGTAAGTCCCCTGATGGACCGGTTCTTCATGATGATCATGCCGGCACCGAGGAAACATATACCCGTAACTATGTTTGCAGCTATACGTGCTGCATCAACGGATACTCCGTCGTATTTCAGGACATCAAAATAGGAATACTTAGAGCAGATAGAGAAAATGGTACTGGCCAGAGCAGCTATGATATGAGTTCTCATACCGGCTACCTTTTCTCTCTTCTTTCTCTCGTATCCTATCACAGCTCCCGCCAGACATGCGAGGATCAGTCTCATGATCAGCTCAAACTGAAACGGAAGCCCCAATATATCTTCACACAAATTCTGTCCAAACATCCTGTAATCCCTAAACACTTCTGACCATAAGCATGGTCATTTATTCTGATTATTGTCAAAGTCACCTTGAAAACGCCTTCAGCGTTTCTTCGGTAACAAATCTAAAAGCGGTATATGCTCTTATTCCTTGTCACCCACACCGTCTCTCGTTTCTACCGATGCAGCCGTAGCAACCGATGCAATAACTGCAGCGATAATAGCTATAAAAACTATGACAAAAAATGCGCACAAAGCTATAACGACACCGGGATTCATTGTAAACATATCAACTATAACATCAAACATAAGCTACACCCCCAACATTTATCGTCTTTATTAAATATTCTTCTCAAGTTCTGCACGGATGGCCTGAATGAACTCTAAGGTATTAACCTTATTTACATTATCAAGCTTGCTGATAAGTGCCAGGTCTCCTGTCATGGTACCGCCTTCGATGGTAGCTATGGTAGCCTTCTCGAGTTTATCGGCAAAATCGCTGAGTGCCTTGTTTCCGTCGAGTTCTCCTCTTTTTCTCAATGCTCCGGTCCATGCAAATATAGTAGCTACGGAGTTGGTAGAAGTAGGCTGTCCATCCAGATACTTGTAATAATGTCTCTGTACTGTTCCGTGAGCAGCTTCATACTCGTATTTACCGTCAGGAGAAACCAGAACAGATGTCATCATACCGAGTGAACCGAATGCTGTAGCCAAGAGATCGCTCATTACATCTCCGTCATAGTTCTTGCATGCCCAGATGAATCCGCCATCTGACTTTATGACACGCGCTACCACATCATCTATCAGTGTATAGAAATATGTGATACCTGCAGCTTCAAACTTTGCCTTATAATCCTTTTCATAGATATCAGCAAAGATATCCTTGAAATTATGATCGTATTTCTTTGAAATGGTATCCTTCGAAGCAA
>JAEEKN010000342.1 GCA_016282435.1 Lachnospiraceae bacterium
GCTTCAGGTCAGCCTAACAAGAATAAGGTTGCTACCATCAAGCGTTCAGAGGTTCAGAAGATTGCTGAAAAGAAGATGCCCGATCTTAATGCGGCAAGCATCGAGGCTGCTACAAGCATGATAGCAGGAACAGCCAGAAGCATGGGAATCGTAGTTGAGGATTAATTTAATAAAAAAACACTACTTATAGAGTGGAAGGACTTTAAAAGTCCGATATTACCACATGGAGGTTAATAATGAAAAGAGGAAAGAAATATAACGAAGCTATCAAGCTTATAGATAAGGCAGCACAGTATGATGTTGCTGATGCTTGCGCACTTGTAAAGAAAACAGCAGTAGCAAAATTCGATGAGACTATAGAAGCTCATTTCCGTATGGGTCTTGACGGACGTCATGCAGATCAGCAGATCCGTGGCGCTGTTGTACTCCCTCACGGAACCGGTAAGAAGGTTAGAGTTCTTGTATTTGCCAAGGGACCCAAGGTTCAGGAGGCAGAAGCTGCAGGAGCTGATTATGTAGGCGGAGACGAGCTCATCCCCAAGATCCAGAATGATGGATGGTTTGAATTTGACGTAGTAGTTGCTACACCTGACATGATGGGTGTTGTAGGTCGTTTAGGACGTGTACTCGGACCTAAGGGACTTATGCCCAACCCCAAGGCAGGAACAGTTACTATGGACGTTGCAGGCGCAGTAAAGGATATTAAAGCAGGTAAGATCGAGTATCGTCTTGACAAGACCAACATTATCCACTGCCCTATCGGCAAGAAGAGCTTCACAGAGGAGCAGCTTACCGACAACCTTAATACACTCATCGGTGCTTTGATCAAGGCAAAACCCGCAGCTGCAAAGGGTCAGTACATTAAGAGTGCTACCATTGCTTCTTCGATGGGCCCCGGAATCAAGCTTAACTCTGCAAAGATTAATGCTCTTTAATTTATTTAATGAAATATAGTAAAAAATCACAGCTCGTGCTGTGATTTTTTTTGTAGTTTATCTTGAATTGTTTACGGCATCGGGCAAGGGAAAATTTTTGTCCGTCATGACGGATAAGAAAGTTCTATACAAAAAATAGTTAAAATATTCGCTAATCTTTACCAATTTTTAAAAAATGGGAATGATTTTGCCTTGACAAATAGAAAAGTATTGCATTTAAAATATATTGTTGGTATACTGTATATATGGTAAGGTTTTTAATCATAGAGCTAAATGGCATTGCTGAAAATATATATTTGTTAGGGAGGATATTGTTATGGCAGATGAAAATTACGGTCAGCAGATAAAAAAATTAAGGATCGATCTGGGAATGACTCAGAATGAGGTTGCGGATGCTTTGAATGTTACTCCGGGATATATCTGTAATGTGGAGAACGGCAGGACTGCTATGTCTTTGAGAATACTGATATATTTCGCAAAGCTTACCGGTGTTACGCTTGACTCTCTGGTAGGACGTATTGACAATGACTATCAGAACACAGCTCTTGACAACGAGATTTACGAGAGGATCCAGAAGCTGGATGAGAGCACCAAAATGAAGATATTAAAGACACTAAAGCTATGGGAGAAGCCTTTGATGAATCTTTGATCAAGTATCTCACCACAAACAAAAGAGCCCGTGTTACAGGATTCCTGTAAAATGGGCTCTTTGGTGTCACATACGAAGAAGCAGTTCCTTTTCTATGAGTTTTCCGTCTTTGTAGTAACTTCTCGGCACACGTTTGCTTACGGCGCAGGTTAGTTCGTAAGGGATGGTTCCGGCTATTTCCGCCATTTTTTCTATCGGGTTCTTTGTTCCGAAGATTTCTATCTCGGAGCCGACTCCCACGCCCTGCATGTTTGATACGTCTATCATACACATATCCATGCAGATTTTTCCGAGCTGTCTGGCAGGTCCTGCGGTAGTCATGAGAGTGCATTTATTAGAAAGACTTCTGAAAAAGCCGTCGGCATAGCCGTAGGGTAGAACGCCCACGCGTGTAGTACGCTCTGTTTTAAATATTCCGCCGTAGCTTATAGCGGTGCCGGCAGGATATGTTTTTATGGTACTGATGACTGTTTTTAGCCTCATGACGGGTTTGAGACCCATTTTGTTAGCATATTCACCGTATCCGTAGAGGAGCAGGCCGGGACGTACCATATCAAGATATGTTTCGGGATATTCCGAAACCGCGCCTGTGTTGGCACAATGCTTTAATTTGAACTTTTTGCCCCACATGTATTCTACATGGTTGATGACATCGGTGAAGAGTTTGAACTGATGCTCTGTGTATTCCCTGCATTCGTCTCCGGGTTCGTCCGATACGGCAAAATGTGTAAATATACCTTCTGCATCGAGTCCGGGCATATTGACGGCTTCTAAGATACCGTTTATACCTGTCTCAAAGAAATCGCCGTTGCACAGATACCCGAGACGTGACATGCCGGTATCCACTTTTATATGTATTTTCAGGGACTTCCCGATGCGGACAGCCTCTTCCGAGTATTCCACGGCTTTTGCTTTACAGGTAACAGCCTGTGTGATGTCATATTCTATCAGGCGCTCCACCTGTTCCTTTGGCGTATGGCCGAGTATGAGAATAGGCATTTTTATATCATTGACCCTCAGTTCCATAGCCTCATCTATGGAGCTTACGGCCAGATAATCGGCGCCTTCTTCCTCCAGGGTTTTGCTTACCAGGATAGCTCCGTGGCCGTATGCGTCTGCTTTTACGACGCCCAGGAATTTAACATTCCCGCCTATCTTTTCCTTGATAGTGTGATAGTTATATTTTAGGGCATCCAGGTCTATATCGGCCCATGTCCTTCTGAGTGTAGATTCCATTATATCTGCTGCCCCCGATTAATTAATATGCGGACAAAATTTTTGAATTTGTTCCGGATTTCATTATAACATTTTTATGTATCTTCTGCAACAAAATAAAAAAATGAAAAAATACTTTGAAATTTAGGAAAATGTATGCTAAAATAAAGTTGGATAATTATATAACAAAACGATGCAGAGCATCGTTTTGTTACCGAGGAAACGCTGAAGGCGTTTTCGAGGTGACTTTGACTGACCGAAATCGAAAGAGGAGGTGGCATTATGACATATGAACAGATCGTAGAAATGGTGCGAAAGGTTTTTGAATTTGCCGATGCCAGGAACATTTACGAGCATATAGCTTTTCAGGTGAATGTTATAGGTGAGGGAGAAGGAATCTTTTATTTTGAAGTGGCTGACAGACAGTGTGTTATAGAGCCTTATGACTATTATGACAGGGATGGTCTGCTTATCACATCGGCTAAGGTTCTTTCGGATGTATGCCACAAAAAGTATACTTTGAGAAGCTGTATCGAGAACGGTAAGATGAGATTTGAGGGCGATGTGAGAAAACTGGAACTTTGCCTCGGAAACATAAAGCTTTCATATATTGACTAAAGATAAAAGAATACAGAGGTATAGGAAAAATGAAGGATGATTTTTTGGGTGGTTCATCAAACAGGGGGAACTATACTGCGGACGAGATAGACAAAGCCAGAAAGCTTCAGAAGAAGAACGGCGGGACTCTGATGGATAACCTCGCAAAGCTTACGGGTCGTGGCATGCCCACTATCAACACGAGCATGTCAGACCTTACTTCTATGTACAGACAGGCAAACAGTGAGCTGAACTCGCTGATAGAGTCGGATAATAAAAAAAGAAAAGAAGCCGAAGCGAAAAATGATGCCGTCCGTAAGCAGCTCCTGGACAACCAGGACAAGCTGAACAAGGCGCTTGACAGTTATACAAACACCTTAAAAGAAGACTTCGGCATGGAACCCGTGGTAGATAATTCCTGGATGAAGGATTTCGGACTTGATGCCGGACAGACCGGTACGGGCGGAGCATCAAACGGACAGGGAAGCCTGGGTGCGATAGACAACAGAAATAGTGCCGGTGCTTTCAGTGCTCTGGACGATCAGGCATACGGAGCAGGAACAGGAGAGACCGGTCAGGCGAAGACCGAAGAGGAACTTTCCGCCTCCAGGGAAGCATCGCTTGAGAAGTTTACAGGTCTTGCAGATGAGATAAACAAGACTGTATTTGGACAGGAAGAGTTTGTAAAAAAACTTGTGATAGCTTTTAAGCGTCCTCTGGTTATGCCTCCCGAGAATCCCAAGGCATTAAATACCATCATGCTTACCGGCAAGGATGATACCGGCAAGCACTACTGTCTGACAGCTATTGCAAAAGAACTGAATAAAAGAGGAATCCTGCGTAATGCCGATATCAGGGTTCTGGATCTTGGTATTTATACCGATGCTTCGATGGAGAAGCTGTTCCTGCAGGATATATTCTCTGCGCTTTCGTGCAATTCGAGGATAGTTCTGTTTGAGAATTTTGAGAACTGCCATCCTTCGTTCCTTTCACATATAGCATCCCTTGTTATAGACGGAAGGTTCCAGCTTTCGGAACGTTATATATTCCAGAAGGGCCAGCTTGTAAATGTACAGAATTCATTGGCAAGCGAAGCGGTGAGTGCCTTTACCGCTACCGGAAAATATCTGATATTTATCACCGAGAAATCGCTTGATAAAGCAGCGGGCATCATGGGTGCTCCGTTTATCAATGCATTAGGTGATGTATGTACCACAAAAGAACTTGAAGCAGATGCCATCAGAAAAATAGCTGAAGGTGAATTTGAAGACTTAAAAACAAAAGCAGCAAACCGCTTCTTCTTTAAGCTTGATTTTGACGAAGGATTCCTGGATTACAGTATTTCGAGATCCGAACGTCAGGCAGGACTTAAAGGCGTACAGGACTTTTATGAATCCGTACTCCAGGCCCTGGCTCAGGCAAAGCTTGAAGGTGACTATCCTAAGGATGCCGAACTGAAGCTTGGTGTTGCTGAAGGCAGGATTAATGCAAAATACGGTGATGAACTGATAGATCTTTCTGCACTTCTGCCCGAAGGATTCCGCGGCGAGATAGAAGAGATAAAGAAAGAGATGGATGCCATCGTAGGACTCGCAAAGGTCAAGGAATATGTATTCAGCCTTGAAGAGTACTACAAAGTACAGAAGCGTCGTCAGGAAGAGGGACTGAAGACCAGCGAGGTCAGCAAACACATGATATTCACCGGAAGTCCCGGAACGGGAAAAACTACGATCGCTCGTATCATCAGCAAGTACCTGAAAGCTATAGGTGTGCTCACCGGCGGACAGCTTGTGGAAGTATCACGTGCGGACCTTGTCGGACGTTATGTTGGACATACCGCACCTCTTACAAATCAGGTCATATCCTCGGCTATCGGAGGAGTGCTATTTATCGATGAAGCATACAGTCTGTACAGAGGCAAGGATGACAGCTTCGGTCTTGAGGCTATCGATACCCTGGTAAAAGGCATAGAGGATAACCGTGAGAATCTGATAGTGATCCTTGCAGGATATTCGAACGAAATGACGGAGTTCCTGACAGCGAACTCGGGACTTAAGTCACGTTTCCCGAATGTCATCAACTTCCCGGATTATACCGGAGAAGAATTGCTCGAGATCTCGAAGTGCATAGAAAAGTCAAAGGGATATACGATAGACGATGGTGCATGTCCGGCTCTTGTTTCATACTTCAATGCGGTTCAGGCCGTACGTCCCATGGATGCCGGTAACGGTCGTCTGGCCCGAAACAAGATAGAGGGTGCTATACTGAATCAGTCAAAGAGGCTGATCGCAGAACCCGACGCGGAGCTTTCAGTACTTCAGTCTCAGGACTTTGACCTGAACGACATCATGAGTGA
>JAEEKN010000343.1 GCA_016282435.1 Lachnospiraceae bacterium
AATCGTGTCATTTATCAACAGACTAAATGTGGGACAGTCCGCAATGGACTGTGCCGTTTTGGTTATGCTGTAGGGTATGATCGGCTCGTGTTGAGGGCCAGCAAGCCTAAACTTTGACGTTCATGCCGTACACCGATCTTTTTCAGATACATGCGGTATCTGACGAGCGCGGATGCACCGGCCATGGTCCAAACGATGCCTACCGACCACCAGAGGCCCCAGACGCCGATGGCAGCTACTCCGGTGAGAAGGATGGGAACTATGAATCGTCCTGCTACTTCGACTATACCGTTGAGCAGTGCGAAGAATGCATCACCGAGTCCGTTCAGTACGCCGCGGACTACGTAAATGGTACCGAGCGCTACATAGAAGTAGCTGGTGATACGGAGTGCCCGAGCACCCATCTCTACCACGGGTTCGTCACTTACGAAGATACGGATGATATTGTCACCGAAGAACTGCATGATAGGGAGCATCAGTGCGGAAAATATCACCATGATCATAGCGCCTTTTTTGTATCCTGCGACTACACGCTCGTTTTTACCGGCACCGAAGTTCTGACCGGTAAATGTGGAAAGTGCGGTACCCAGTGTCTGATAGGGCTGATGTATCAGCTGCTCCATACGGCTGGTGGCGGTAAATGCTGCCATAGCCGTCTCCCCGAAGGAGTTTACTACTCTCTGGAGTGCCATACAGGAGATGGCTATCAGGGAGAACTGTAAGGAGAGAGGGATTCCCAGCTTGATGATTTTGCCGGTTATCATACGGTTGAACTTCATATCCTCTTTATTGAGTTTAAAGTATTCATTTTTCTTTAATGCGTACAGCAGGCAGGTGATACCTGATACGAACTGTGAGATGACAGTCGCTATTCCGGCTCCGGTAACGCCCGTGTTCAGTACATATACGAAGAATATGTCTAAAACTGTGTTCAGGATACAGGAGAATATCAGGAAATATAACGGGGTTTTTGAATCACCCAGCGCACGAAGCATCGATGAAGCAAAATTGTACAGGGATACAAATATGATACCTACGCACATGATCCTCATGTAGCTTAACGATTCAGGGAAGATATTTTCGGGAGTATCGAGGAGATGGAGAAGCGGACCTGCGAGGCAGAATGCCAGGATTCCTATGATAAGTGGGAATACCAGCATGATGTATGCCGTGTTTGTTATACAGGTCTTTACTTCCTTTTTGTGGCCTTTTCCGAAGCTTTGGGCAGTGATAATACCGCCGCCGTTTCCTATGCCGTTACAAAGTGCAAAGAACATGAAAGTGGCAGATCCCGTAGCTCCTATGGCCGCCAATGCATCAGACCCTACAAACTGGCCAACTATGACTGAGTCAACCAGGTTGTAGAGCTGCTGAAATATGTTACCGATAAGCATCGGTATGGAAAATTTGATGATAAGTGACGTAGGATTCCCTTCCGTCATATTTAGAACCGTTGAACCTGCTTTTTTCAAAATATCGCCGCCTTTACTTAATTCCGCTTTTCATTTGTTGTCCGTAAGTTTACTACCTCATGGGATTAAATAAAATAGGATAATCTGAAAAAAAGATGTATTATTTTGCACTTATTATTCTTCTTCGTCTCCGAACATTTCGTCGAATTCCTCGTCGTCCATAAGTGCGTCGAAGGCTTCGCTGGCAGCGTCGAATTCGTCGTCATCGCCGATGTCGTCGAGGTCGTAGTTGCCGTTTCCGTCATCGATAAAGCGGTAAAGGAGGAAGTCACCGTCGGGGTCATCCTCGGGAAGCAATGCTATATAGTCTCTGTCACCGCATGGAAAGATAGCTATAACATCGCAGGTCATCTCTTTGCCGTCTTCAAGGGTCAGGGTTACCTGATCGAATGCATCCTCCTCGTTCAAATCCTCAAAATTGTTGTTTTTGTCGCTCATGTTGTTCTCCTCCTTATTCTTCAGGTTTATTGTTGATCACTGCTGAATCCATGATGATCTTTTCTGCCTTGTCATGCAGAACATATCCGTTTACTGTTTCGTCCAGCTGTTCCTGGCTGAGCTGTGAGAGCACTTCTTCTTTGGAAGTAAATCCGTAGGTGTTGATAAATGTCTCCTCGAACATGCTGTCGTATTCTTCGGGGGTGACGGTCAGGTTTTCCTGCTTTGCTACTTCATCAAGGATGGCGTTGTATTTTACGGACATCGTGGATTCTTCGTTTACCATGGCGAGATACTCGTCTTTGGTGATGCCCCAGATGATGCCGAAGTAGGTGGCGCCGTCAACTCCGAATGACTGCATGCACATGGTATCGTAATAATCTATGCATTCCTGTTCTTCGTAAGCTATCTGTTCATCTACCTGTCCGCCGAATTTTGCGTTATCGATGACTTTCTGGATGATGTCATTCTTTACTTTGCTTTCGGAATATTCTTTTGCCTGGATCTCGAGCTCCTCACGTGCGGCATCTGTATATTCGGCTACTGTTTTGTATTCTGAATTCTCAGCTACGAGCTCGTCTGTGAGTTCGGGTATTACATATTCGTATGCTTCATTGATGTTTACGAGGAAGTTGACAGCTTTACCTGCTTTGTCCGAACTGTAGGTATCCGGGAATGTGAGGTCGAGGGATACTGAGTCACCTTTCATTTTACCTATGAGGCCTTCTTCAAATCCGGATATAAATGTTCCGGATCCCAGTGTAAGTTCGGTTCCGGTACCTGAGCCTCCGTCAAATACTTCGCCGTCCATGGTGCCTACGTAGTCGATAACTACTATGTCGCCTTCTTTGAGAGGTCTGTCGGTTATGTCGGATGTATACTGCAGGGTGTTTACAAAATATGTAAGTGCTCCCTGAACATCTTCTTCCGTGACTTCCTGTTTGTCATAATCCACTTCTATGCCTTTGTACTGTCCGAGCTCAACGGTTACGTTGAATTCGGGAACTTCTACTTCACCGGTTACTGTTTCGGTTGGCTGCTCATCGTCCTCGAGTCCGGTAGGGGTTTCTGAAGATGTGGTAGTCAGGTCTTTATCGATGTCGACGTTTATCTCTGTGGATGTGACTGCGGGTGTGGATGTGATATCGTTGGTCTTTTCCTCGTTTTTGCCGGAAACTATGCCGTATACCAGAAAAACTATAAGTCCTATGATGATCACTCCCATGATCGCTACTATAGCTACTAGGCCCTTGGGAGATGAGGCGTCTGCCTGCTTATACCGCTCCGGTTCAGGGCTGTAGGAAGTTGCAGGTTTCGGATTGCCGGACGGTATAGGTTCCGTATTTTCGTCTGTCTCGGTAAGACCTGTTTCAATCTCTTCGAAAGCATCGGTCGTTTCGATTTCAGTCGTGTTGTCATCTTGTGTTGTCAGTTCGTTTTCTTCATTAAAATTTTCCTCACTCATTTGTAGTCCTCATTCTTTCAGTGTTTTTTATGCGTTATACCACCTGCCCGAAGCTCCGCAGGGCAGTACCAGCCCGGTGTCTGTCACGGGAAGACCTATCTCGTCGGCTTCCACTTTTCCTTCATACCTGTTCTTTATCAGTACATTCAGCATATATGACAGAACTGCGGGCTGAAGTCCTGTGGTATAGGAGTTGATGAGCACGAATACAGGCTTTTTGGAAAGTATCTGTGAACAGAGTTCCACAAAGGGATAGAGGCTTTCTTCCAGTTTCCAGATCTCGCCTTTGGGTCCTCGCCCGTAGGAAGGGGGATCCATGATGATGGCGTCATAGGTGTTCCCTCGCCGGATCTCGCGTTCCACGAATTTCTGGCAGTCATCCACAAGATACCTTATGGGGGCATCTACGAGTCCCGAGACCGCTGCGTTTTCCTTGGCCCAGGCTACCATGCCTTTTGATGCGTCCACATGTGTCACCGATGCGCCTTCTGCCGCACAGGCTATAGTGGCACCGCCTGTGTATGCAAAGAGATTCAGCACCTTTATGGTTCTTTCGGGTTCTTTTTCTATGGCTCCCTTTATGAGACCTCTCATCCAGTCCCAGTTGACTGCCTGTTCGGGGAAAAGACCCGTGTGCTTGAAGCTGAACGGTTTTAGGTTGAACTTTAGCTCCCTGTAACCTATGGTCCACTGTTCGGGCAGGTCGAAGAATTCCCATTCGCCACCGCCTTTATTGCTTCTGTGATAATGTGCATTCAGCTTCCCCCATAGGGTCACGTTTTTGGGTGTGGACCATATGACCTGGGGATCGGGACGGAGCAGACGGTATTTACCCCATCTCTCGAGCTTTTCTCCGTCTGAACAGTCCAGGACTTCATAGTCCTTCCATTTATCTGCTACCCACATTTTGGCTCCTTCGTTTATAAATCTTCTTCATATATTTCGTCAAAGGTGAAGATGAATTCGGTACCTTCACCGACTTTGCTCTTTACGTCTATCGTTCCGCCATGCTTCAGGGCTATCTGCTTGGCTATGGGGAGTCCCAGCCCTGTACCTTTGGCATTCTGGCGGAGCTTTGATTTGTAGAATTTATCAAATATGTTCGGAAGTTCTTCTTCACTGATCCCGATTCCTTCATCTCTGATGCTGCAGACCACCTTACGTTTGACCGATGTCAGGTTCAGATGGATGGTGCTTCCCGGAGATGAGAATTTTATGGCATTGTCCAGGATGACGATAAACATCTGGCGCAGACGGTCGTAGTCACCCATTATCATGTAGACATTGCTTTCGCGGTGCATACTGATCTGTATGCCTTTCTCGGAACTGATGGCGAGAGCGGAGCGGACTATTTCGTCGAAGATGTGTACCAGATTGACCGGCTCGGCATCTATCTTGAAATCGGGATTCTGCATCTTTGACAGGGTCAGGAGGTCGCCTACGAGACGCTCCATGCTTTTACATTCCGCGAGGATCCTGTTGTTGTACTGGGTGATCTTTGCAGGGTCCGTGACTACTCCGTCAACCATGGACTCGGTGTAAGCACGCACTACCGCTATGGGGGTTCTGAGCTCATGAGATACATTAGCGAAGAAGTCCTGCCTCATCTGTTCGAGGTTATTGGCTTCCTGCTGATTCTGGTAGAGCCTGTCGGAGAGCATATCGATGCTCTTGGCCATCTCACCGATCTCGTCGTTCCTTTCGTATTTGGTCTTTGCGGTGTAATCACCGTTCTGAAGTGCCGTGGTGACTTCTTTCATCTTCATGACGGGCCTCGTTATCTGACTCGCAAAAAGAGTGGAGATAACAATCGTGACCACAAGTCCTATGATGATACTTGTAAATATCATCTTCATTCCTGTGCTTTTTATCTCATCGATGTCGGTCATGGTCTCTATGATTATGAGCGCACCGCAGACTTCGTTACCTTTGCCGAAGATGGGTATACCTGCAGATAGGGTGGTGGCACCGTGGATATCGCTGAAAAATGTGCTTATTTTTTTCTGACCCTTAAAGGCGCTCTGAAGCAATTCCGAAAACTCAGCCTGGGAATTAACCGTGGAGAGTTTTACAGTTTCGAGAACCTGGTTCATGGGCCGGTATGAGTCCGGGTTTGATACCATCCAGAGCTCACCGGATTCGATTTCATTGAACATTCCGAGGTATTCCAGGGCGTCGTCAAAATTGTCATCGAGGATGTAGCTTCGCATTGCATTTGCTGCATTTGTTCCGACTCTTTCGAGATCGGCTCCCCGGTGATCGATATTTGAGTTGCTGTAGAGGTTCATGAATGTGAGCCCGAGTACCACGGCAAACAGCAGCAAAAGTGCTATATAATAGCTGAAAACTCTTAAGAATATACTGCTTATTATTTTTTTGCCTTTTAAAGCCACAGTATTACCTCACGTCTTTATTTATCACGAATTTGTATCCGGCACCCCATACGGTTTTTATACTCCATCCGGGATGGGGATATGCGTCGAGCTTTCCTCTGATACGTTTGATGTGTGTGTCGACCGTTCTGGTTTCGCCGTAGTAATCATATCCCCAGATGCTGTTTAACAGGTTGTCGCGTGTAAACAGTTTTTCCGGATTGTTGGCCAGGGTCCAGACAGTTTCGAGTTCTTTTTTGGTCATGTTTACCTGGACATCATCCATGTACAGTGAATATTCCTTTATATCTATGGTCATATTTCCTATGGTCAGCCTGCTGCGCTCGCTTTCTTCCTCATGTTCCTGGCGGCTCATACGGCGGAGCACTGCGCGGACTCTGGCCATGACCTCACTGGGACTGAAGGGTTTTACTATGTAGTCGTCGGCACCGATGTCGAGACCCATGATCCTTTCAAAATCCTCACCTCTGGCCGTAACAAGTATGACGGGAGTGTCCGAAGTCTTTCTGATGGTACGGCAGACTTCGTATCCGTCACATTTCGGCATCATGACATCGAGGAGAACTACTACGGGCTGATATTCCGAGAACTTCTCCAGGGCTTCTTCTCCGTCGGATGCGACCAGCGGTTCAAAGCCTTCTTTTTTTACATAGTTGGCCAGAACATCGGTGATGTCGGGATTGTCGTCTGCTATAAGAATATATTGTAAATTACCGGAATTCATTTTTTGTCTCCTTTTGAAAATGATATACATCATTCTAGCATATATGATATCATTTGAAAATGAAAAGTTTGTGAAAAATAAAAAATTTTTATAGTTCACAAGTTTGTTACAAAATTGCCTTTATTTTATCACAAAACAGTGGTAAAACTGATATGCTAGAGTTATTATCGAAAGGAGGTTGCCATGAAAAATAAAAAAATTTACATTATCCGACTGGCGGTTATGGCAGTTCTCCTTACACTTACTTTTGTATTAGGAAGCGGAGCGGATAAAGCTAAAGCAGCAGAAGGCATACAGCTTAATGTAGATGAAGTTGCTATCGCAAAAGACGGTGTTTTCAGGCTCCGTGTATATAACGTACCCGATGGTGGCAAGGTTGATTTCAAATCGACGGATACATCTGTTGCATTTGTAGATAAGAGAGGATATATTACCGGCATCTCGAACGGAGAGTGCTTTGTTACGGTGACCGTTCAGGTCGGGGGCGATGCTGTGGGATTTGAAAGATGCCGTGTTACCGTAGGACCTGCAGCTATCAGTATAAAGCTTACAAAGTCTGAGATAGTTCTGGGTGTCGGAATGAAGAAGACACTGAAGACCATCATTTCACCGCTTAATACGGTGGAAAAACCGGTGTACTACTCGGTTGACAAGACGGTTGCTTCCGTTACTTCTATAGGGCGTATCCGTGCAAAGGGTGTAGGTGAGACCAGTGTATTTGCGTTCCTTATGAACGGTGAGACCGCTGAGTGCAAGGTATATGTTCTCGATGAAGAGGATTACAAAAAGTATACAGCTACAGGAACTCTCGTAGGTATTATAGAAGGTTATTCCGAGTCCGATGATGAAAAGATCACGGATGAGAATACCGAGAAGGACGAGAAGGACGATACAGTAGAGGACGAGGGCGATGAGTCCGAGGAAAAACAGAAGGATACCTCGAAGGAATCTTCAAAGGAGACTGTAAAGGGAGAGACAAAGGAAGCTTCTAAAGAGCAGGTAAAAGAGGTAGCGGTTACAGGTACCGAGACCAAATGATAAATGAAAATTTTGTGACGATGATAAGCCACACTTGAAATTTTGTTTCAAGTGTGGCATTATTAGTATTAGAAAATAGAAAAGGATTCTGATATGAAGATAGTTACAAATAATAAATATGTTGATCTGCATGTTCATTCCAATGTGTCGGACGGAACGAAATCACCGCGTGAAGTGGTAAAACATGCTTCGGATGTAGGCGTTGTTGTCATGGCGCTCACAGATCACGATACAGTGGCAGGTATAGATGAGGCCGCAGCTGCAGCAAATGAGTATGGGGTATGTCTGGTACCGGGCATAGAGATATCGGCCGGATACAGGGACAGGGATGTGCATATTCTGGGATATTTTGTGGATACCAAGTCGAGCGAATTTCTCGATATACTGGAAAAGGCATGGGAAAAGCGCGAAGAGAGAAACATCAAAATCGTGGAGAAGTTCCGCAAATTTGATATAGCACTTGACATAGAAGCCATAAAGAAATATAGCGGGAGCAGTGTCATCACAAGGGCTCATTTTGCCAGATGGCTGGTAGAGAACGGATATTGCAGGTCAAATTCCGAGGTGTTTGAAAAGTATCTGGGGAATGACGGTCCATGCTATGTTCCGAGAGACTATATGACACGGGAGACCGCGGTAAAGGCTATCCTGAAGGCAGGAGGCATACCGGTGCTTGCCCATCCGATGCTGTATGGACTAAACAGCAAGGAAGTGGACATGCTGGTTAAGGAACTGAAAGAGATGGGACTTAAGGGAATAGAGACCTTTTACTCTTCAAATATGGGCATGGACGAGCAGATAGTAAGAGGGTTCGCCGATAAGTATGGGCTCATTATGACCGGAGGTTCGGATTATCACGGGGATAATAAGCCGGGACTTGAGATAGGAACCGGAAGGTCGGATACACTGAGAGTTCCCATGAAGTCGGCGGAGGACCTGTTTAATGCAGCCGGCAGGGAATTGATATTGTGATACGCAGCACGTATAAAGGAGTGTTTATTTCCTGTAAGAAGTGTAGTTTAAGGAAAATGATGTAGAAAAAACAGCATCAAAAAAGGAGCATTATGACAAAATTTCGAAGATTTGCGGCCATTTTTTTGGCAATGGTATGTATAATGATTACGGCAGCCTGCGAAAAAGAGGGTGACAAGCA
>JAEEKN010000344.1 GCA_016282435.1 Lachnospiraceae bacterium
CAATGCCGGATTTCTCAGGAAAGCGTGTTCTGCTTGCAGAAGATAATCAGATGAATCAGCTTCTTGCAGAAAATATTCTGACCAGTGTCGGTCTTGCAGTTGACATAGCAAATGATGGAACAGAGGCTGTAGAAAAAATGAAAGAAGCACCAGCAGGTTATTATGACGTAATCCTGATGGATATCCAGATGCCAAAAATGGATGGATATGAGGCGACAAATCTGATCCGTGCGTTTGATGATAAGGAAAAAGCAAATATCCCAATCGTTGCTGTCACGGCAAATGCATTTGAAGAAGATAAAAAGAGCGCTTTAGGTGCAGGGATGAATGGTCATTTGGCTAAACCGTATGATATTCCCGCAATCATGAAAACACTGAAAGAATTGTTATATCCAGTATAAGAACAAAAAAATGAGTTGCTGCGCATAAATCATTGCAGCAACTCATTTTATGCTTTGTGAAACAGCCCTGTTTTTGCAGTGCCTTTTATTTTCAAGTGTATGCGATATTACTTCATAACATTTGCATGGAACTTTTCAATAAATTCATCCTGAGTATTTTCATCATATTCTGTATATTCATACTCAAAAGGCAGGTCTCCTAACGGTTCATTGAGCCTAACACCTTCTGCAACAAATTCATCGACAACATAATTGTATTCCATTTTTCCCTGCATTCCGATATTCATCCATCCGATCGCAAATTCCTTCAGATCGTAGCTGTATGAAACCATTTCGCCGGTACTCTTATCTATTTCTATCTTACCATAGATATTTGGAGCATTTTTAAGTTTTTTTTCAGGGTCGATAAAGAATATTTCTCCCGAGTTAAATGAAAAACTTATGGTTTCTGTATCACCGTTATCGCAGACGCTGACATTGTTTTCTGTAATGAAAAGGCTTATGGCGTTAGTATCTGTGATGTCGAGCCCTGTGAAAACGGTATCGGAATACTTTATCAGTTGTTCGATATATGGCCATGCATCCATATATAATAACTGCTGGGCGGTATTGGTCACCATTTTATCAGATACTGAATCAACTACGAGATTTTTCTTTATTTTTCCGTTGAAAGACTCATCCCTGTTATCCTCGGGGTAAAGCTTATCTGTATAGGTATCGCTGCTTGCAACATAGAAATAGTCATCATCTACCTGTACAGCAAAAATTCGTAATTCTTCATAGTTTTCATCAATAGTCCGGCTTTTCTCAGCGTCGGTTTTATCGGTATAATCATCCTTAAAGGAGTATTTATCTCTCTGGAAACCAAACAGATAACCATTTGCTTTTGAAAGAAGTTCCTTGCCTATGACTTCGGATTCGATATTTTCACCATCGCGTACAGTATATGACAATGTAACGTATCCCTCGCCATCATAAGACAGAACATAATTGTCGGTCTCAAATTCGGTGTCATCATTATACGTAAGGCTGTATTTTTGCTTAAAGGATGTGATATATCCTTTTTCGCTGTGCTTGTTTGCACCCATCTGCAGAGCATTGAGCAGGCTGACAACGATCGTCGTATCATCTGTATAATCAGGAGCCGAAGTAGGTGTCAGGGTGACAATCGAAATAAGTTCAGGTGTTACAACCGGTGTTACTTCCGGTGTCACTATCACTGTGGGTTCAGGTGTTATAACCGGAGTTACGGTGACGGTAGGAATTGGCGTTACGGTTGCCGTAGGCTCAGGAGTTACCTCCGGGGTAGCGGTTGCTGTAGGCTCCGGCGTCACTTTGGTATAGTTTACAGTCTTTACAGAAGCTTTCTTTCCAAACTTTATATTTCTGTAATCAGGAGCGGTGAGACTGCTGACCGTCACATTTTTATATATTGAAAAAACTGCTTTTTCACTTCCAAGAACTATGTTATTGCCCGATATCCTTTCTGACCAGGTTTTTACATTCATGATAGTTACCGACTTGAACTTGGACTTATTTACTATATCCATATTCTTGGCATTGACTATGAGCTTCTTGTTCTTTGCGTTAGCATATTTTTTTATCGTGAGTTTGGCGGAATCATCTGTTTTGAATAAAATAGTAGATGCTGCCTTTTTCTTTATTGCCTTAACGAGCTCTTTTTTCGTAGAGACTATCACTAGGCTGCCCGCTTTAGATGCAGCCTCAGCCTTTGCAGAAGCTGTTCCTATCAGTGATATTATGAATACTGTAATGAGCAGGAGCGAAATGCTTTTCGTTAGACCATTAATCTTCATCTGTCCCAGCCTCCTTTAATAATCCAAGTTAACGCCGCGCTGAACAAACTTGGAGTTGCATATTACATTATTTTCAAAATAGACATCTTTTATCCAGAAACGCTGACTATATATTCGTCCGTCACTTCTTGTTCCTAAAAACTGAACTCTTTCCTCATAAATAACCGTATGCAGCGGTTTCAAAGAAAAGCTCTTCATGTTTATGATATATTTAGATGTGGTAGGCAGAAACAGTTCCATTTTTTCTTCTGTTTTGTATGAATAATAACCGACTGCATAGCCTTGATCGCATTGTGCTATATCGCTTCTGCCTTTTATATGTCCAACGACACTGACAACTCTCTTGGTGCCATTTCCGGTGTTCAGGTGCAGACTGCAATCGTTAAATCCAAAGAATGACAAACGGCCGAAATCAGCGTTATCCCTCAGACTGACAAGAGATACTCTGTCAGGACCATCTGACAGATAAATGTTGTCATGGGTCCTATTGTATTCATCTATGTAATAACTGTCCTGTGCTTCAAGGTGTGAGATGTTCACATCCGAATCATGGTTGTTAAGGATATTTGATGAATATTTTGCAAAGGTGATGAATTCGTTGGGAATCTCAGCATAAACATCCTCCAGCACATCCATCAGGGGATCGAGACTGTCTGCGACAGCTGCCAGATCTTCATTGGAAAATATCGTTGCCAGCAGGCTGGCAATATCCGATGCGCTCACCAGACCAAAAGTATTGTCTCTGGCATATATTCCTAAAAGTACTGATACAATAGCTATAGGGATAGCACTGTTAGTAAAATCATCAATATTCGATTTGATATCATCCGAGAAAATATAGAGACAGTTCTTTACATGATCCTGGATTTTTTTGCAGTAATCATCACGGGTACCAATAGCAGCCACAAGTTTTTCCAAAAACAGTGTACATACGATATTAGAATCATAATTGGCTTTTCTCGTGTCGATCATGAAATAGTGGCAGTCCTTATTTATATAGGTATTAATAGCATCTGTACCTAAGCCCACTATAGAAGCAGGATCCCCTACATATGTTCCGATAAGATTCTTATACAGCCAAATGGCCTTTTCTCCGGGAATACCGTACATGATCAGTGTATCACCTGAATAATCATTTTCGAACGAGTCACCGTTTTCTTCAAACAGTTTTGCAAAGGTCTTCCTATTTTCTGTAAAATTATCAGGGTCATAGAACTTAGTCGTAATGAATTTGTCTGTGCCAAATCTTGCAAAGCCGTATTCGCTCATGGCAACCTTTGTTACCAGGTCGTTAGGGTTGACTATGTTCCAAATGTTATCATATATGATACTGCCGGGCAGCTCAACTGTTTTTGAATTGTAATTAGCACCCTGCGGAGCCTCGAATGTATAGGCATATAAATCCTCGTGGTCAAGTGTTACATCACTTGAGAAGATTTGTTCTTCCCTGTAAATCTTATTGTCCAATAAGCCTGCGGCGAGATTTGCCGTAGCTCCGCCACGTGAAAAGCCTGCAGTCCAGATTTTGACTTTGCCGGTTATATTATTATTAGCTATATAACTGTCCAAAAAGGTCAGTAATTTATTAGCACAGTTATACCAGCCCTCGTGCATATAGTCGGACTTGGTGCCATCTCCGAGCCAGACATTATTTGCCCATTCACGGTAATATCCACCGGAGCGGACAGCTACCGCGATTACAGTATAGTCATCTACTTGACGTCTGGCACATGCTATTCCTATGGTATCAAAATCGGCTCTGGATTTGAAATCAGCGTTAGTATCAAAATCCTCGAAACCGATAACCTCAAAGAAGCCCTTAAGCAGATTCGGCTGCTTCTCATACCATTCGTCATTGAGATTCTCCGGCCTGTTTCTCGGAGTTGAATTGTCTGTCATGAACATAGACAGCGTTGCCAGATGCGGATCATATTCCGAAGCCGGGTGCCTGAAATAATCATCAGAGTAAAAGATTTTGTAGCCATTGTACTTTACGAGCGTTACCCCTTCGTCTGCATGAGCTGCCATAGGATTGACTGTTGAAACAGCAATCACAGCGGCAAGGCAAAAAGCAAGTAGTTTCTGGAATAATGATTTTCTCATAGATGCCTCCATTCGTATTGAGTAATCGGTATAAATCATTGTTTCATCATTGTATCATATGAGTTTTCATAAATCAATTTTTTTTTTAGATATAGGTAGTAAGCCTGTTATTGGTTTAGTCCTATCGCCAGCCTTCTGCTTCGTGCCAGCCTTTTCCGATGTAGAACTGATATTTTCCTTCAAGTAGACCGTTCCGGTAACGCCAGGTCTGCATGAAGTAGCAATCTACAAAGTAGTTTGGACCACCGGTTCTGATCAATTCCTCA
>JAEEKN010000345.1 GCA_016282435.1 Lachnospiraceae bacterium
AGAGGATATCAGTACTTTTTCGTCGGTTTTCTGCTCATTGCAGATATACTTTATTGCTTGGCCCAGGGTAGTTTTGATACCATGGATCTTTGTAACTGCCATATCTTATCTATCTCCTTCTTTAATTCGTCTATGTCGGTCTTAAAAATGCTCCGGGTCTCGTTGATGCGGTGCGCTATCTGGTTTACGTTTGTTGATACCTTGCTGAGTAGGAAGTTGTATTCTTTTAGCTCCGAGAAGTTGACTTCCAGGATGTAACCATCGACTATTATACGGCGGACATATTCTGATTTGTTCTTGATGTTTGCGAGCTTGCATTTCACTTCAAGTATCTCAAGTTCATCGTCATCTAAGTATAGGTGTAAACTGTGCTTCCTTCTTAAGTTCTTCATATCGTAATTCCTTCCTTATAAGTGTTTTAGAGATGTATCTTATTGTCAATTTTTAAGAAACATGGGTAGTGGGTAACTGGATTTTTCAGGCAGTAGCCGCAACATAAAAAGTGGGGATAGGGGATACTTCCCCTACAAGCAGAAACGGCGGAATTTTGACTGGTTAAAATTTTACGTTTCGGGGCCGAGGTTGTCCAACCCGGCAGTGCTTGCTAACTACAGGCAAGCACCCTACGGGGCTTGCGAGACATGGCCGCTTTAGGGCGGCCGGGCATGTCTCATAATGCCGGTTCCGGTATAAAAACTGTTCGGTGAAACAGATATAAAAAAATAAAACCATCAAGGCCTCCCGGTACAGGAAGCCTGTGACAGTTTTATTGAAATTTGTATGATTTATCCTATTTCGTAGTGTAGCACCTTTGCGGGTGGATTGCAAGAAGAATTTACTGCTGTTTCTTTTCTAAGAAATCTGATTCGGCGGCTTCTATTACAGCTTTGATCTGTTCAGTTGTAGGGAGCTGTTTCTGAATCTCCTTAATGTGAACATTATCGTATGTGGCAACACCCATGGGAGTAGTAATTCCTTGGAATGCATACTGCACCTCGGTGTGCTTCATATCTCTGCATATGAGTAATCCTATGGTAGGGTTGTCGCTGTCTCTTCTGATAAGGTCATTAACGGCATTGACATAGAAATTGAGCTTACCGGCAAATTCGGGTTCAAAGGGCTTAACTTTGAGTTCAATTACAACATAGCAGCGCAGATAAATGTGGTAGAAGAGTAGGTCTATTTTACGGATTGTCCCGGATACCACGATTTCTTTCTGACGTCCTACAAAGGCCCATCCTTCACCAAGCTCAAGAAGGAATCGTGTCATTCGCTGTTCGATGGCATCTTCTAAAGCGGTTTCATCGTAGCCTTCCGGAAGTTCTATAAATCCTAGGTTGTAATTCTCTTTTAATAATTCTTGAGCAAGTTTACTTTGTGGAACCGGGAGCTGTTCACTAAAGTTCGTTATTGCACCACCTGATACATGGTAGAGGTCTGACCTTATACAGTCATCCAGCGCATTTCGACTCCAGTTCTTTTCTATTGTTTTTTGAATATAAAAGAGGGCCTCTGGTACAGTTTTGCATTTTGATATGATCAGAATATGATGTCCCCAAGGCACATAACCAAAGAAGGCAGGAAATGGAAATTCTTCAACAGGTTGTTGAAGTTTTTGGCTTGTGACCTCAAAGCCTATCTGCTTGAGCTTTTGCCCCTCTGTACTGATCGGTATTTCTTCAACAAGCTGTTGAAGTTTTTCAGGCTCTAAGTTAGCTGTATAGAAAAGGTACCATCTTTTCATATACCAGAGGTTTGTTACACCGAATCCTTTAACATTCGGAAAAGCATCTTGGAGATCGAGACTGACTTGTTCTACTACGCCTTTGCCCCATTTTTCTTCTGCTTTGCGGGTAACGAGATCTCTGCCGAGCTGCCAGTTGAAGAGCAGGGCTTCTGAGTTGACTTTGACGGCTGCTTTTATCTGAGAAGCTTTGTAACGCTGCTTGATTTCGGATATCCAGGAACTATACTCGGCATCCTGATGAAAGTCGTGTGACTTGACAACATATGTTTCGTCTCCCATGACAGATTGCTCCTTGTAGATTTTGTTGATAAGGTAAAGACCTATGAGTATCATTTTATTCAATGGGGTATCGGATGTCAATACTGAACAAATGAAAATATTTTTCAAAGATTGAACATTTATCCCACAACGTGTCGAAATAGATGGACATGTAAGGGCTTTGAGGCTGAAAACTGTTGTTTTATGGGTTTTGTCAAGATATAATAAAGCAAAAAGCGCCGGAAGGGCAGGGATTATGCTGCTTGGGGCGGTAATGAGGAAAGAAGGTGTGTAATTATGGGCGGATATACTCCTCAGAAGCTGAGGCTTATGTACCTGGCAAAGATTCTTTATGAGGAAACTGATGACGGACATTATCTGACACGGAAGCAGATATGTAACAGACTTTCGGAATATGGTTTCGAGGTACCGAACAGGGAAACATTTGCAGATGATATCAAGTGGCTTTCCATCTTCGGGATAGATGTCGTAAGCGATAAGATCGGTAAGGATAATCATTATCATATTACGACCAGGAATTTTGAGCTGGCGGAGCTGAAAACGATAGTGGACAGCATCCAGTCTTCCCGTTTTCTCACCGAGAGCAAATCAGGAAAACTTATCAAAAAGATGGAAGCGTATGCAAGCAGATATGAGGCTGAGCTGCTTAATCGCCAGGTGTATGTCAGTGGCAGGATAAAGAGCAGTAACAGTGCAATTTTTTATAATGTGGATGTGGTGTATTCTGCGATAAACAGAAGCCGGAAAATAAGCTTTCTGTATTTCGACATTCTTGCCCGCAGGATAAGGAACTCTGATGGCGGAGTTGAACTTAAGACTGAGAAGGTATACCGCCATGACAGGAAGGTATATGTTGTGAGTCCCTGGACACTTATAAGCAATAACCAGAATTATTATATGGTGGGCTGTGAGGATGATGGTGAGATTAAGCATTTTCGTATTGACAGGGTAGCGGATGCGCATATGGTAGATGAGCCGTCGGATACGAGGCCTTTTAAGGGCATGTCAGTACCGGATTATGCTGAAAAGTGCTTTGATATGTATGACGGATATGAGGAACGGGTCACCCTGCGGATTGAGGATCCCATGTACCCGATCATAGCGGATCGTTTTGGCAGGAACAAGACAGTTGTCGCAGTAGATGATGAGCACCTGGATGTTACTGTGGCTGTTAGGGTGAGCAACCAGTTCTTGTGCTGGATATTATCCCTTGGGGATAAGGTAAAGATCATAAGCCCTGACAGGGTGGTAGATGATATGAGGAAACTGCTTGCAGGCAGGAGCAGGATGTACAGCTGACAGTGCTCCAAGTCCACAGAGCAAGTGCGCATATAAAATAGAAATAATCAGAATAGGACAAAAGAGAAGAGATAGGACTGATGAGAGAGTCAGGCCTGTCTCTTTTATTTTTCCTCAAAATATCAAAATAATAAAAATTTTTTTCGGAAGGGGGGGTAATTCTGAGTGAAAAATACCATTTGGGTATATAGAGGGGTTAAAAATGGGGGACTCTTCAAATTAACAATTATCCGCGTGAAAGGGGGGAGTGATGGAAGTAGAAAAGCGGAAACGTTACGAAGTCATTGATATCAGAAAAACGGAGGCGAATGTAATGGGAAACAGTGAAAAAAACGTCATTTTCATAGATGAAGATGACAATGTGCTGGAGGGGACAGCTCCAATCCAGTTTAAGATTGACCGCTATGCAAAAGAGAGTGCGAAAAGAATAGCACTTGGGCTTAAAAGAGAGTATTTCCGCAAAAAGGAAAAAGAGAGTGGCGTAATGCTTGTAGACAATGCCGGAAGATATATTAAAAAAGCTGTCATGCCGGTCTTTTATGGGGACAAGTCTCCGGCAAATCTTGGCGGCGTTACTGTTTATGTGGACAGCGAAGAATTGGCAGAAGTACTGGAAAGCCTGAATGAAAGGCAGGCAAAGATAATATATCTGATTTTCTTTATGGGTGAGAATCCAGGAAATGCAGCTAAAAAAATGAATATGAAAAGAAAAAACTTTTATAAAAACAAAGAGAAAGCCATGAAGAAAATACGAAAAGGATTGGAGAAGAAAGGATATGAAAGGTAAAACCGTAAAGCGACTCCCTTCTATTGAGCTGATCAGGCTGGTTCTTGCCGGGGATGAAAACGGATGGAGAAAATACTACTTTTTATATGATGGGCTGTACAGAAAGATACTTAAAGATGAATTCAAAAAGAGTTCCGTAATACTTACTCGGGATGAAGTAGATATCCTTATGGCTGAACTGTGGGAAAACATTCCTGATGCAATCAATAATTTTGTGAAACAGGATGAGGATGATTTTGTCATCCGTGATATTGGATCATCGTTCTTATAAAGCATACGAGCTGATTTGACAGCTTACCGGCTCGTGTGTTTTACGGGCCGGTGATTATATAAACTGGCAGTGATTTATCCTACGGCTCCTTTGTGAGCCAATCGCACATTGACAATTGAATATCATGCCTTGCATAACGCAGGGAGCAGTGAGTCATGATACGGGTACGCCATAATGACACTATTTATATAGGAAGAAAACGAGTTCCTCTTATGGTGCCGGAGCGTCGGATATCCGTACAAAATAAGGCTGTGGAGCCTTAAGACATTGATACTGCTCTTTATAATGATACTTCCCCTTTAGGGATGGGGGCCGTGGAGGCGGGTGGAACACCCATGTGGCACGAACCTGGTGCCGGTGCAAGGTATTTTTTTAAAGCAAATGCACAAAGTACATAGCTTTTACCAAGAAAATGTGAAGCATTTTCGTGGTGACCTGTATAAAGGTCATTAAGGTCTGCTGATCTGTTTCTACCTATTATATATAGTAGATGGAAATTGATGGGCGGATGTTTCTGACCCATAATATAATTTCAGCGAGAGGAGCAGTACAGTATGAAGGAAGTAAAAGAAAAAAATGAAGATATGGTTGAGTGCCATTATAAGGGAGCAGTGATATTTGTTCCGGCGAAACTTTTTGTGAGCATGACCATGAGGATGAAGTTTGACCAAAAGAAGTTTATAAGGTATAAGGACGGAGCTGCTATGTATGGTATGAGCATGAGCAGCTTCAAAGATCTGGTGAGAAATTCG
>JAEEKN010000346.1 GCA_016282435.1 Lachnospiraceae bacterium
CCGTGTCGTTAGCCGAACAATTCGGTTATTCTCAAGAAGATGCGGAGGATATTGCGCAAGACGTAATGCTGAAGCTATGGAGCCTGCATGAACAACTCAATGATGTGGCTCACTTGAAGGCTTCGGCTGTGATTACAACAAAACGGGTATGCATAGACAGATGGCGCACTACCCATCAGCATGCCGAGATTGTCGGCACAATGCCGTTGATAGATGAAAACTCGCTACATGACCAACTTGAATACACAGACTTGGAACATTGGATAGACGAACAGATTGACAGTCTGCCCTCTACAGCAGGAATGGTGCTGAGGATGCGCCAACTGGAGCATCGCGAGTTAGGTGAGATAGCCGACATTCTGGGCATACAGCAGACATCAGTATCCACACTGCTCTCACGAGCCCGCAAAGAATTACTCAATAAATTAAAGAGGAGGAGCCAACAATGAAACAACAATACGAAAAACAAGAAATAGCCCAACTGCTCAGCAAGTTTATGGCTGGCGAAACCAGCGTTGCCGAGGAAGAGGTGCTGGCACAGTATTTCCGTACCCACGAAGTAGATGAGGAGTGGGCAGAATATAAGGAAATGTTCACGCTGTTTGACAACGGGGAGGTGGACATTGAATTGGAAGACGAAACGTCAGCACCACTAATCAATGATGATAGCGAGAAGATTAAGATGCTTCCCAAGGCTGTCAGGGAGAAGCCTAAGATAGTGGCTCTCAGATGGCTCATGGCTGGTATCGCTGCAAGTATCGTATTGCTCGTAGCGTTCCACCTCGGAAGAAGCACCATAGAACAATCTTCATTGGTGGCAGAGAAATCCGAGATTTCCAAGGAAGATAGTCAGCCTAAGCACGAGACCATCGCCCCCACAGAGAAAACGGAGGAAGCCATCGTGGCTCAAGCGATTCCTGCAAAGCCGCAAATAAGCAAGCTGACAAGCAGCCCAACAGGCGACTCTGCTTCTGCTTCCGAGGACCTCGCCAACTGTATTGCCCGCCTTGAGGCTGAAATGGAGAAACTGGACGATAGCGTTAGTTCGGCACAGATGGAAAGACTCATTGCTGCCGATGCCCGTCTACAACTGATAGTGAACCGCATTGTTGGCAAGCAAGTGGAACAGGCGATGAACAAAATGCAAAACGACAGTACCACAAATTACATTAACTTTTAAGCATTATGAAGCAACTTATTATTACCATAGCACTCCTGCTGATGCCCATCAGCGCAACCTATCTTCATGCTCAGGAGAACGAGCATGCACAGGCCATGCATACGGCCTTTAGAGAAATGATTTATCGCAAGCTCCCCAAGAATATCTCGTCAAAATGGGTTTCTGACAGCGAGGATAGCCTCAGCAGGTTCTTTGATAACCCTGATGGCGGTGGTCTTGTACCTAAGAACAAGATCCACGAGGTAAAACTTGGAAAGGACAAGGTTGAGATAGGTCCCAATTACCTTGATACCTGGAACTTTGAGTTCAACAATGTCCCCGATGATCCCAACCTGCCTTTGCGCCAATTACTCGATGCTTTCGACAAGCAGGCGCCTTATGCCTCCAGCTACTATAGTTATGTGGGTGGTGATGAGCAGGGTACTTTCCCTGGTGTCAGGATTGCTTATGGCGAGGATGGACAAACCGCTTCAATCTCGCTTCACCCAACGTTGAACGTACGCATCATTGGCTTCAAAGATGATGATGGTTTCCGCTCTACCTACTTGCTCGAGTGGTGGAGTTATGAGGAGGATGAGGCCATCGATAACAAACACAAATATTATGGTACAACTGGCAATATATACGAGTTCCATTGTCCGAAGCTCAAATCTATACCGCAGATAAAACCCTACGATAGCGATGAAGAACTAGAACGTTTAAACGTAGGATTCAAATTAGCACAGGACCTGCTGCATGAAATGCGCAAGAATGAACCCGAGCGTGTCAAGGCTCTTGATACCGATTCGTTGTACGATCGCCTCCAGTATAATTACATAACGATGGCTCAGCAGCTCTATGATGAGCCTCGGACGTTCAACCTCAAGACCAGCTACGAGGCCCTGCATGCTAAGTTGGCGCTTATGACGGATATGGGTAGCACTGCCACCACCACCGAGCAGAAAGCCATCTGCTACACGCTCCTCAAAGAAGTTGAAAGCTATCCCTTCATGCTCTCCAAGCATGACGCTGATGAACTGATAAAGATGACCAACGACATTGCGAAGAATATGTCAGAGGAAGAAAAGAAACTGGTTGAGCGTGGCCAGCTACTGATTAACGCGCATCGCAACCTCACTGCTGATATTGACAGTCTGAGCTATAACGACCAAGACTACCTGAATCGTAACCACTGGACCGTTATTCACCAGCCCATAGGTTGTCAAAGTGAGGAGATGTTCACTGCTCGTGGTGAACACTATAGTGGCGACCTGCAGACGGGTTATCTCCATGTGCATCGCGATAATTACGGCAGCGGTCTTCGCATTGAAAACACGCTCAAGAACCTACGTCCAGGACGCTATCGCATCTCTGCCGTCGTTCGTGCCAAGAAGACCAATAGTGGACACTCTGGCCTGCTTGTCTTTGCTCAGGTGGGCGATAAGACTGTGCAGAGAGAGATTCCTGCCGACGGCGATACGGGTGGCAATGTGTGGTTCTCTGGCCTCAGTCGCTTCGGGCGCATAGCCTCTCGCATGTCCTCTACTGGCGAGGCTGTCAATGGCTGGGATATAAACAAAGCATCGGCCCATGGTGGAATGGGCTATGGCTGGAACCGTATC